>NZ_JBFUKA010000075.1:0-21468 GCF_056401085.1 Nocardioides sp. P4_G4 | reverse complement strand
GAGGACGGACGCCTCGTCGGCCACGCCCTGCGACGCCTGGTCGCAGGCGACCTCGCCGGGTTGTTCGACGGACCTTCGACCGTCTGGTTCGACCCGTCACTGCCGATGATCTCACTCGACCTATCCCGCGTCACCGAGAACGCCACACTCATCTCGGTGCTGATGACCTGCGCGTCGGCGTGGATGGAGTCCGCGCTCATGGACGCCGCCGGCGGCCAACGATGGGTCGTGTACGACGAAGCGTGGCGCCTCATGTCCCACCCGGCCCTGCTGCGCCGGATGGACGCCCACTGGCGCCTGGCGCGGCACTACGGGATCGCAAACATGCTGATCTTCCACAAGCTCTCCGACCTCGACAACGTCGGCGACTCCGGCTCCGCGATGCGTGCCCTCGCGTCGTCGCTGCTGGCCAACGCCGAGACCCGGATCGTCTACCGCCAGGAGTCCGACCAACTCGGACCGACCTCCGCCGCCCTCGGGCTAACCGGCACCGAACAGTCCCTCATCCCGACCCTGGGCACCGGGCAGGGGTTGTGGCGGATCAAGCACCGATCGTTCGTTGTCCAGCATCAGATGCATCCAGCCGAGCTCGAACTTTTCGATACCACCGGGCGCATGACGGGAGGGCAGTCGTGACGAGGACTCAGGTTCGCGACCGGGCAGTCCGTGACGCCAAACTCGAAGCGCTCCAGGCTGAACTCGACAATGCCGTGGCATCACTGGTGACCGGCGAGGACTGGAAGCGGGCACTCACGTTCGCAGCGCAGTTCCGATCCAGGTCGTTCAACAACACGATGTTGATCTACGTCCAGCACCATGCCGCGTATGTCGAGGGGCGGGTGCCGGAGCAGGCACCCGACGGTCCGTGGGACGGTCTTGCTGACCAGATCACCGGCCCGGGCTACGAGCTTCGGCTCGTCTCGAACGCCGCCTCGATCGGCGGCGCCAACGGGCTGACCGACTTCCTCGGCCGCGAGGTGTCCGTTCGGATAGTCGTGGACGACGCCGCCCAAGCCAAGACACTCGCCCACGAACTCGGCCACGTCCTGCTCCATGAACCGAAGAGCAGCAGCATCTCCGCCGCCGTCGCTGCCGATGCCGCACTTCATCGAGGTGTCGCCGAGGTCGAGGCCGAATCCGTCGCCTTGATGGTCGGCGCAGCGCACGGCCTCGACACCAGCGCGGACACAAGCCCCTACGTCTCAACCTGGGCAGCCTCCGTGCCGAACAGGACTCCGGCCGAAGTGGTTCAGGCCACCGCAGAGCGTGTCCGCGCCACCGCCATGGGGATCCTCGACAACCTCGACCCACCCAAGACCTGTGACGGCAACCCACCAGGGCTCGACCGCGACGCCCTTGTCCACGGCTCGCCCTCAGCCCGCCCAGTACGACGCGACGCGGCGGTGCTCGGGCTATGAAGATCCCGGTCGTCCTGCCCGTCGTTCACATCTCCGTCGATGACGAGGGCACGCTCACAGTCGACATAGATGGGGATCCCTACGACACCGAAGAGAGCCTCTTCCGGAGAGATCTCCAGACGGTCCTCGACACGATCACGACTGGTCGAGAGTCCGCCGTACGAGTCGATATCCGCGAAAGCGACAACACGACGTACGCCGACATCGCCACTCCACCCGCGAAGCAACCGGAAACTGCGCCCGAGCACGAGCACGCAGCTCCGTCCCCACCCGGCATCTGCGGATCTGGGTTCCGGCCCGGTGAAGCCATCGCCGTCGCCTACGTGCTACTGCGGGGAACGGCCGACGCCGGCGGCGGTGTGGCTGTGCACCTCCCACCGTCCGCACTCGCAGGCCGAGCCGCGGCGATGGTCATGATGGGGCTCGACTCCAAAGTCGCCACCCTCGTCGAGGTATCTCCGTGAACCTGGGGCCACGCCGCGTCGACGACGAACTGATCAACCTGGCGCTCGCCGCTTTCGTGGCGGTGTTCCTCCTTGCACTTGCTCTGCGCGGCGCTGGCGACGCAGCCGCCCTGATGGGCAGGACAGACCGTCCGATGGGGAGCGTGTCCGCAGGGCTTCGAGTGATCCTCGAGCCCCGAGACCCAGCGAGCGCCCTCGTTGCTCCCGGATTGTCACCGACCCTCTACTGGACCGTCGTGGTGACCATGCTCGCGATTGCGGCCGCTGCAGCATCAGTCGTCTGGCGGGTCATCGCGGGGATCCAACAACGCACCAGTAACGACCCGCATCGGATCGTCGGGACCGCCACCCGGCGGGACATCGCGCCGGTCGCGTCGAAGCGCGCCCTGCTTCGCCGGGGCACCAATCTCCGGCCATCACTGACCCGGCCGCGGGCCGAGGAGGTCGGGTACCTACTGGGGGGATCCAAGGGGCAGGAGATCTGGGCATCGGTCGAGGACTCGATCCTCATCGTCGGCCCGCCTCGCTCAGGCAAAGGGCTGCACCTGGTCATCAACGCGATCCTCGACGCGCCCGGCGCGGTCGTCACCACCTCCACACGACCCGACAACATCATCGCCACGATCCGCGCAAGGCAGGACCGTGGCCCGGTGGCGGTGTTCGACCCCCAACAACTCGCCCGCGAGCTGAGCCTGCCCTCGGGACAGCGCTGGTCCCCGGTGCGCGGCTGCGATGACCCGCTCACCGCGATGATCCGAGCAAACGGTCTCGCGGCATCCACGGGTCTGTCTTCCGGCGGCGTCGAATCCGGCGGCTTCTGGGAAGGAAAGACCCGTTCCGCCCTTCAATCGCTTCTTCACGCTGCCGCGCTGGAGCACCTGTCCACTCGCTCCCTGTTTGAGTGGTCGCTCTCCCCGTCCGCCGCGAGCGACGCCGTTGGCATCCTCACCACCCATCCCGCCGCGGCCGCGGGGTGGGGCGAGTCGCTGGAGTCGATGATCAACTCCGACCCTCGTACGCGCGACTCCATCTGGATGGCCGTGACCCAGGCACTCGCCTGCTTGGCCGACCCACGTGTCCTTGATGCCGTGAGCCCAGACCCCGGGGAGGAGTTCGACCCCAGGTCGTTCTTGACCGAGAACGCCACGCTCTATCTGCTCGCGACCGGAGCCGGCGCGGGCGCGTCTTGGTCCCTTGTGGCCGCCCTTGTTGAAGACCTGGCCGAGACCGCCCGCCACCTCGCGGCGGCATCACCCGGCGCACGTCTCGACCCCCCGGTCCTGCTCGCCCTCGACGAGATTGGCAACCTCTCCCCGCTCCCCTCGCTGCCAGTGCTCATGGCCGAAGGCGGCGGGACCGGGATCACCGCGATGCCGGTCCTCCAGTCGCTGTCCCAGGCCCGCGACCGCTGGGGGGACCACGCCGCAAGCGCTATCTGGGATGCCTCCATAGTCAAGGTCATCCTGGGCGGCGCGTCGGCCTCGAAGGACCTGCAGGAGCTTTCGGTGCTTATCGGGGAACGTGACGAGCGCACCGACAGCCTCACCTTCGGCGACCACGGCTCTCGCACCGTGCAGCGGTCGACCCGGCGGGTGGCGGTCATGCCGCCCGAGCGCATCCGCACGTTGCCTTTCGGGACGGGGCTGGTGTTGCTGCGCAGCGCACCGCCGATCGTGACGACGCTGCGCCGTTGGACGGATCGGCCAGCAGGCACGGCATCAGCCCGCACGACATGAGGTCGTTCGCTCGGATGGCCGTGACCGCACTCCGCCTCGTCGCACGGGAGTCCTTTCGACCACTTTGACGCAGCACATGAACGCCGGCATTGCCGCCTCGCCGGACGAGCGAAGACGTTCTTGCTGCCATGGTCGGCTCGACTCGATGCTCGGGCAACAGGACGGCCACGCAGGCGCCTTTGCAATTGGGCGGATGATTGCGGTGAACGAGCAAGGACTCACCGGCAAGAAGACCGAACACTCGTCACTTTCCTGCTCCGGGATCCGAGAACGGTCGGCGATACCGCTGGCAGGTTCGTCCGGGATCGCGAGTTGGGATGCCATTCAGCGGAATCGGCAAGGCACGGGCTTGAGTTCCCCGGCTCGGTCGACATCAAGATCCTGGGACAAGCCATCGGCGACCACGTCCTGTAGCAGTCAGGCGCCCGCCTGAGGCTCGGCGAGTGTGAGCAGTGCGGCGCCGCGACGTGAGGGTGGCGCCGATCCGGCGGAGAGTGTCGGCGGACAGGTCTAGCGTGTTGCCCATGGCGCTGACTGCCCTCATCGTGTCCGTTCTCGCATTCCTTGTCTCTGCCGCAAGCGCCGCTTACGCCCGGCGCCAGGCACTCGCCCAAGATGAGGCAACGGCGATMGAACGGGAGCGTCGCCACGTCGAGCGCACGCCAACCTTTGAATCACGAATTGAAGACGTAAACAGCGATTTTCGATTCTTTCGTCTATGGGTGACGCTCAGCAGCGGCGAGCCGCTGGACTCCATCGCCGTGGAATTGCCAGCGGAGTGCTCTTTCCGCTTCGCAGACAGCGTCAGCGGTGTTCGCGATCCCCGGCACGCCGAGTCGTACCAAGGCGCGATCGGCCCCGGCGAGCGCGTGTGCTGGCGGGTGGAGCTGCGTCACTCCGCGAAGGAGCGGGAAAGCCTCTTCATCCGCTCAACCTCGGGCACCGGCCACTGGACGAACCGGGTGATGGTCGACGTTCCACCTACAAACATTGGTCTCTTCTAATCGACACCTGCGTCGTTGCGCCGCGAGCGCACACGCCTGGGACCTCGCCCGGCTCGCCTCCTGAGTGAGCGAGCCGCGACCGGCCGGGGACTACGGTGCCAGCATGGCTGACGCCTCCCTCATTGACCTGACTGCGATGAAGCCGAGCGACTTGCTCGGCCTATACTTCCGGGTCCTAACTTAACTGTACGAGCACCCGTGATCCGCTCCAGGAAGGAGTTGCGCGCCGCCCAACGCAATCGACTCGCTCGTCAGGATCCAGCGTGCGCACATCGAGCTCTCAACCGACGCCTCGGGCAAGCCGGGCTGATGGCGTCCTCTGCCTGCGCGAGCGCGACGGCCACCTCGATCAGCGCCGTGGTCCGATCGAGCGGCCGACCAAGCATTCGGCATCGGCGAGCCGAGGCACGACAGCCACTACGCTCGGCATGTGCGTGAGAAGAGGAATTCCACGGCGGACCTCCAGGGTCCGCTGACGAGCCTAGTTTCACTATTGCTGCGATTAAGAGACGTGCAGCTGCGTGAGGTGAAGGGTCTGTTGGGATCGCTGGATCACTTGGAACCGTTTCGAGGGGCCTCTATACGGCGGAACGCGTCCGATGCCGACGTGCGCATGGCGCTCGCCATCACCCTCGATTCATGGCTGCCGTGGGACATGGACAAGCGGGTTGCCCTCGGCCTGCCACCGGGCGAAGCCGAACGCGAGATCTGGCATAACCTGTTGCTGGGTAAGTCGCTCGACCCGTCAAACCCTAAAGATGACTTCTTGCGGAAGGTTCGCTCTCGGTACAGTTCGGAGCAGCCGGATCTGGGATGGGGCCCAAAGGCCATCCGCGAACGCCTGSGGACGGAGAGCCGCACCATCGCGAGAGCCATCTTGCTGTCGCAGGACACGTTGGGATCGCCCTTCCCCAACAAACATCCAGACGACACGTCGCTCGGCGAAGGAATCGACGCCTACTTGCAGGCGGTGGAACGTTGGGCAGGCCAACTCCCCGAGTGGATGGGTCGTTTCGTCGATGGGAATGTTGAGCGCTCGGACATTGAGCAGTCCAGGCGACTTTCACAGCCTCCGCAGATCGGCGATGGCCGCCCGCCACCGGCGATCCTGCCGTTGGTTCCCGCCCGCGGGGCAACCGCCATCGTCGGCCCAGGTGGGGTCGGGAAGTCGTGGGCCCTAGCAGCTCTGGCTAGGAACTTGCTACATGACCAGTCGGGGTCTGGGTCGCAGCGACGACTCCCGATTCCTGTCAACTTCCACACTTTGAGCGAGATCCTGGCACCGAACGAGGTCCTATCTCGAGATGAAACTCTTGCTGCCGTCGTCAAGGCTTCTCTGCAATTCCTGCGAGCTGATCCCAACGGACTGGAGGGCAAGTTGCCGCCAGGATGGAGGCCCCACCTGTTATTGGACGGCCTGGACGAAGTTGAACTTCCTAGAAGCCAAGAGYGATCACTGCGCGCTCTCCTTGAACATGGCGACTTGGACGTCACCATCGGTAGCCGGGCAGGGCGATGGCATGCGAGACCTCTGTGCCAAGCTCAGGTTCAGATTCTTCTACCGTTCACTCGTCGCCAACTAGCGGAGTTCTTCACGAGTCTTGGAGTCCGGGAGCCTGATGGCACGATGCTCATGGAGTCAGAGGGGACTGACGTCGTTTCTTACGTCAGGAGCTCACCCGCAATCGCGACGCTGTATGCCTTGGCCCACCGCGACGACCGTGCGCCGATCACATCGGTCGAAGATCTGCTGGAACGAAGCATTCGCCTACTTATCGAGAGCCCTTGGCGGGAGGAGAGGACTTCCGAAGACCTCGTAGACGCCAAGTTGCGTCTGCTGGCTGCTTGCTCGTTCATATGGGCGCGCAAAGGTCATTGGGTATTCATCCCCGGTACCGTGGCCAGGTCGACAGTCGTGGAAGTCTGTAACCAGTTCGATCTCTGGACAGTTGCGTCGGGACCACCAATTCAAAGGGCCGAAGATGAATTGGCGTCGACCATGCCCCTCCTCGAACGACGTGCTAAGGAAGCACCCGGCCTAACCGGCTCCTGGGCCCTCCCACATGCACTTGTTCACGACTTCCTCGTCGCGTGGCACTGCACTCATGATCCGCGCGATGGCGGCGCGAGGGGCCTTGGACCAGCGTCGTCGCTACTGGACGTGCCTCTTGCGGAGACTGACAGGTGGTCGGACGCATGGCGCATGGCGGCTCGGCTGGACGGGACCAACGACCTCAGCCGCCACATCATGTCGAGCGGACGAGATTTTTTCGGAGCTCGCACCGTCCAGGCCCTCTACTGCTTGGGAGACACAGCGGATCGGCCGTACTGGGAAAGCCTGATCGACGCATGCTCCCAAAACCCAGCTCCGGCGGCGCTCTCACGCGGTTTGGATCATGACCTCACGCGATTTGATCCCGTCGTGGCTGACTACATTCAAAGCAACTACTTAGTGTCGCCTCGTGGCTTTGAGGGGACGGATTCGTGGCATGCTTTCGCTGGCAACGAGTACCCCAAGACCCCGCTTCGAACAGTCATCTACGGGATGCCGAGTCTGATCGACCCGGTATGGGAGTTTCAGCGTCTTCCTGGACGAAAACAAGCTCTCATCTGTGCCGAGTGGGCGCAGCTTGATTTGGCGACCATTGGCGACCATGTGATAGCACTACAACCGCTCTACGAACTGTGGCTGCTCGCCGAGTTGGTTGCCCAGACATCGTCGCCGCACGCCAGACACGCGCTGGACATTAGGATGACGCGACTAGAGACCTGGATGGCGACCCTGGTCCAAGCGATTCTTGACCGGGATGAGTCGTCGTACTGGGAGGGCTTCGTTCACTACGTTGTTGCCCATTGCGACTCACGATTTCCTCGCAGGCGCCGGCCGACAATCCATCCACGTCCCTTCGATCATTACGAGGATTTGCACGACTGGAATGTACGACTGACTTACGACACGACGTGGTCTCCGGACACCTGGCCGCGGCCGGGGATCGTCGCCGATCTGGACTCGGCGCCAGGCATCGAGGTACGGCTGCTTTTGTACGGGCAGCTCATGGAAGCTGCGCGCGTGCCGCTGGACGACGCAATCACATTTGCGGAGCACATCGGGCTCGAAAGGAATGCACCCTCAACGCTGGCTGTTGTCGCGCGGTCGTCGCAGATCTTCACCAACCCCTCCGAGGCGGCGTGGCAAGAAGCGTCATCCGCTGCCGAGGGTCGACTTGGGCCGCTCGCGGTGGCGATCGCCGGGAAACTGCCTCCCGGCACAGACCTCCGGGTGACTCTACTAACTCAAGAGTTCGAACACTTCGCGCCTAGAGTCATTCGACTTCAGAATGGTCCGCAATTGGGGGATTTCCCTCTTCAATATCTCCTATTGGGAGGAAGGGGCGAACATCCTGTCTTTGGATTTCCCATTCCAGAAACCGCTGCATGTCTCCTTGCCGCTGACGCTGCGGCCGGAAGTGCTGTTGCACGCGATTGTCTTCGTGACCACATCGACAAGCTGCCGATCGATGTCGCGACCGCCTCTTGGTTCACTGAGGAGTGGGTCGTCGCGGAGGTCGCTTCCTGGCTCGATGACGTCAATCTTGAGTCGGCTGGGCAACGGTTGTTGGGTCGCACGAACGAATTGGCCGACATGCGCACGTGGACTGCCATGTTCTTGCTCCCAGATCACCGGCTGGCGCAGGAGGTCCCGACTGGACGACTCGAGTGTTCGATGTTGCTGGCAGCAAGGGCAAACTGCGGTGGCTCGCTCGGCCGCGAGGCTCTTGCAATACTGCTCAGTCGGCTCAGTGGTGATCTGCTCAAGGAGCGTCCGTTTCGCGAACGCTATCCCAAGATTTTCCAACTCGAATTCGAGCTCGAATGCGCCGCGAGGTACACGGTCGAGCGATTCCGTTCGGAGTGGATAGACCGATGTCTTGATCTGGCAACAGATCCCGCGCTGGCAGATTTGCTGCGCGGGCGAACGCTGACGGATTGGCTCGTCCGAGTCAGTAAGGGCGACGGAGCTGCGATTCTTGATCGGCTCGCGCTTCGATTCGAYGCTGACGATCCGGTTCACCGGGGCCTCTTGGCTGACGCCCGTCCAAGGTGGCCGTGGACGCGGGATCAAGAAGCGGTCCTAGAACGCGTCTATGAGTATTGGCCCGCGACGTCATGGGAGGGACTTAGGCGCCGCGCAGAATGACCCGCGCTTGCCTCCTTACGTCGAGGTACCCGAGCGCAAGAACTCCTACAACGCGAGCCACGAATCGAGCGGCGGTCGCTGCTATGCCCTCAGGCCGAAACCTCTCCTGGAAGTCCGCCGCAACAGATCGAGGGATCCCCGGATCTGGGCGGATTCTGAGACATGCGGAAATTCCATGCAAGAACGCTTGGCCGCAGGAGAGGAGCCCCATGATGCGCCTCTTCGAAGTCTGCCCAGCGCGCACGCAACGAACTGCGTCGTCGGCGAAACCCGGAACCCGCACAGCGGAACCGTGGCGGGGCCTGCTGCACGGATCGGGTCAGTAGACCTAGCCCATTCCGCCGCTTGTAGGCGGCCTCTAGCTTGCCGGATCTAGCCGATGAGGGCGTCCGTGGGAGTTCGGGGGCGGCAGGTCCAACGGGTAGGTGGGTCGATGTCGATGTCGATGTCGATGTCGAACCCTGCCCAAAGCCAGCATCGCATGACGCGCTCAAGCAGGGTCGGGGGCAGTCGCGGCGGCTGCAAGGGGGCTGCGATCCGCAGCCTGGTCGTCGCCATCAGCCCCCGCTGGCACCAGTCGGGCCGGCCTTCGTCGTCAGCGTCGGGAGTCAGGCGTCAGATGCGTGCGTTCCTGCTTGCATGGATAGGTGCTCCAAGGTCTTCGTCACCTCGCCATGGACGTCGGCGATCAATTGACGGACGAGATCACGCTCATGTCTGGCCGTCTGATCCACCTGAGCTTCAATGAGAGCTTGGGCGGCGATCCGGTATGTCCGCGCTGCCTTGACCTGCGCGCTGGACAGATGATTCGCGCCGCCACCGAACGATGGATCGATGGGCTCGCTCAAGCCGAGCGAGATTAGGATCTTCAGCCGTCGCGAGACCGTTGACTGGGAGAGGCCTAGTCGCGCCGCAATCTCGCGTTGAGAGTACCCGCGGCCGTGCAGCAGGGGAATGAGCGGCTCAACGGCGTCGCCGTCAGGCGCGAGTCGGCGCAACTGCTCGGCGGCTGCGTCGAAGCTTCCAAGCGCCGCTACGAGCGACCGAGCGCTCGCGATGCGATCGGCCCAACCCTCAGAACCCAAGCTCGTCAACAACCCTCCAAGCGACTAGTGGTGGCCAGAACCGGTGACGCTCGGCTTGGCAGCGAATGTGCGTAGGTCATTGAATACGACGGACGTTGCAGTTGTCCCGGGGACTTATGCAGCGGTCTGCCCGAAAGCCGGTTCGCGCCTAGCCAGCGGTGCGCCTTCGGCCGCCTGTCGGCGTGACGAACCGCATCGGGATATACCGAGGGAGCCCGTCCGTTACACATGGTGTTCGCTCGACTGGGGGCAGACGAAAGCCCCGACCCTTCAAGGGTCGGGGCTCTGTCTCGGAAGCGACTAGACGCAGACGGCGTAGGCGTAAACGTCCACAGGGCTCGGGTTCTCGCTGTTGTTGATGACCGTGCGCCACCAGGTTGTGGGGGACGGAGCCGCCGGACCGCTGGACGCGGCGACGGCAATGCTCGCGAAGTAGCCACCACCGGTGACCTTCTTACCCGGTGCGCAGTAGGCGTCGGCGTACCCGATGTCGTAGGCAGCGACCCTCACAGTCGGGCCCTGCACGATGGCGTGGCTAGCGTTCACACCGGAACCTGCCGGACCCGACGGACCTGTCAGACCGGTCAGACCGGCAGGCCCCTGCGGGCCAACCAACTTGCCGCGCTCGCTGGCCTTGAAGTCCTTGAGGGTCAGAGTTCCGTTCTTCACCTTCGCAGTGGTGGTTGCGCTGTCCACGGCCGTCGTCCAGTCAATCGACGAGACTCGGTGCCCTTCTTGGCAATTCACATCCAGACGTGCGAGGCGGTCGACGCGTTGTCGACGAGCCAAGCCTCGAACGCCTTGTCGTTCTCGAAGAACACCGCCTCGGTGTGGTCCATCGGCATGGCGGCACCCTAGCCTCGCAGACGATCACCTGCCGCAAGGCACTTCGGACCTCCGTCACTTCGCCGCCTGGCGGCGCACGACTGTCACTGCGAAACG
Organism: Nocardioides sp. P4_G4; assembly: GCF_056401085.1. NCBI lineage: Bacteria > Bacillati > Actinomycetota > Actinomycetes > Propionibacteriales > Nocardioidaceae > Nocardioides > Nocardioides sp. P4_G4. The sequence continues at coordinate 10,621 of NZ_JBFUKA010000075.1, read as the reverse complement.
ACGCATGTCCTTCCCGCCCAGCCTTGTATTCGATGGGTCGGCTAGCTTCCAGGCGGCGCCTCAGCAATGGTCCAACCGGTTGGGTCCACCGAACTCATCTTGCGAGTCGCGGGGCCGTAGCGGAACTCGTCGTCTCGTGCGTAGAGATAGCCATCGTCAAAGTTGGCGCGAAACAAAGCACCGTCGGGGCGCCTCACCCAACCGAAGACCAGGAATCGACCGTCGTTCAGTTGGTCCCACAGCCGCAAATCAACCCAACCAATAGCCATAGTCGCAATCTAGCGAAGACGAGTCTCCGGCTTGAGCGAGCGACGGAGCACTTCTTCGCATTGCTGCGGGTAGCTACCCCGACCGGGCAGCGTCATACCGCCGCGAACCGGCCTTCGTTCAATCAGCCGGTCTGGGGTCGGGATCCTGCGAGGCTTGTGGGCTTCGCTGACATGGCGTCAGTCTGCTTCGCAGTGCCGCTTGATCTCGGCGATCACGGCGCGCTCGCGAGAACTAACGCGACCATCGATCGCGGCGATCTTCTCGGCCGCCATCACCAGGTCGCTCTTGTCACCGTCCTCGGCCCTCAAGCGCTGCCAAACCTCGTCGGGGTCGAGCGTGATCAGTTGCGCGAGGTCGTCGTCGATGACTCGGTGGCGTTCCTCAAGAAAACACGCGAGATGGCGCAGCAGGTTCGCCTCATCCTCAGACGTCTTCTCGTCGGCCATTGTGACCAGCCAGGCCACCCATAATAGGCACTCCGGGTGCTTGGTCTGCTTCGCCAAGCTTTTGGCGACCTCGACGATGTGTGCCTCGCTGCGGAAGACCTCACGAGCGTGACGCCCAGCTATCAGAGTCGTCTGTCGATTTAGCACGACCGCTAGGGGCACGCCAACCAAGGGAATGCCGACCTTGATCGCATTGCGCTGAAGCAGGTACTTACCCACAAAAGGAAGCCCCTTCGCAGCGTTGAGAACCTCCTTGGAGTAGAAGCGCTTGATCAGGGGGCGCATCATCGCGGGCACGGTCTTGAGCACACCTTGGCTCACGACCTCGCCGTTCTTGATTGTGAAAGCGACTCGGATCAGCTTCCACACATCGTCAGGGTTCGTGGTGTCGAGCGGAACCCGGTATAGCACCGAGATGTCGTACGCGAGGTGCAGCTGCAGTCGAGTCGTATACGCGAGATCCACCATAAGTGTGGCGGCAGCGGCTGGCACGGTGGCGGGGCTGGCGCCCCCGCGGGTCCCTAGTGTCGCAACGACGGCACCTGTGTAGGCGCTGGCAGAGAGACCGCCCTCGATCGCCGCATAGCGCGAAGCCATCTTGATGCGTTGCTCAACGATCGCATCCGGTGGCAGCCCCTTGTACCGATCCTGGAAGTACCGCCAGTCGACCTTCTCGGCGTAGGTGCGCAGCGAATGAGCAAGGAGCTTTGTGAACCATCCACCGGACGTGATGTCGTCGACGGTCAGTTCCTTCACGAACTCGCGAATCTCGTCGCGGTCGTGCCGGACGAGCGTTTGGCCCCCTTGGTCAGCGGCAGCCACGGACTTCTCTGCTTCATCGGTTACCGTGGATGTGTCGCGATTGCGCATGTAGAGCCCCCGAGGAAGTCGCATTGGTTGAAGCCGAACTTTAGCCGGGCCGCGGGGTCACCGCGTAGCAAACTTGGATCGGGCCGGCTCGCGGCCGGCGCAGTGGAGCCATACAGATCGCGTGCAAGCCCATGTACCGGCGTGGCCCCCTGCGAACAGCCCAAACGTGACGCTCGCGCTCGCTGAAAGCTCTCCCGGCTCCACGACGTCCCCAAGGTTTTGACGAGACGAATCGCCCGCGGCCGCGCATCGAGCAAGCCGGCCGCTGCATGCTCCGGACTGAGTCTGGCCAGACGTGGGTCCTAGCGAAATCGTTAGGTAGCCTCGATCCGCTCGCCCGCCGGTCATACCGCCGCCCGTCGGCGCAGCCGCACGTCAGCAGCCAGGACCGCTTGCGGTCACCACCGGACATCCCATAGCGACGCTGGATGCGCGTCACGAATCTACGTGGAAAGTGCGGCGACGAACGTCAAAGGCATGCTCACACACTGCCACCCGTTCCGGACGTCCACCTTCCGCATCTGTCAGCAACCGACGGACTGGTCTCGATCGAGACGTACGCCCATGACCTCGATAGCTGCGTCTTAGCGCCGCGAGTTGGACTCGCCCTCTCCTGACTACTCCACAATCGGACCAAGCCCCTGCGCAGCAAGCAGCTCGTTCGCTTGGTCAAGCGTCACCTCGCTGAGGACACCGTTCACATATCCGAAGTACCGCGGGTTCCGCAGCGCCTTCGGTCGAAGCTGCATGGCCGGCCGTCGTTCGATCTTGTAGTAGCGCGAGGAGCACAGGACCCACACCACAGGTTTCCGGTCGTCCTCGAGGCCAAATCTGGCGTGACCGAGCTTTGTCTCGGTGGCGCGCGCGTATTCCTGGTTCGAGATCCAAGGACACAGGCGCAGCGACGCCAACAGGCAGGCTTCGTGGCCGAAACCTTCGGAGTACCGCTGCTCGGTGTACGCCACCTCGTCGAGCATGAACCACATCTCTTCGGATTCCGGGACCATGTCGCCGCAGATCGGGCACCTGCGTTGAGTCGCAAATCTTTCGTAGAGCTCACGGTCACTTCGGTTCAGGTCATATCCCTCACCTGGCGGATTCGCAAACGCTCGGTCCGCGAACACTGGAATGGGCACGTCCCGTCGAGGGTGCTGGGGGCGCGCCGCCAGCGCCGGAGGAACAATCTCCGGGACTGGACGCGGCATCTCTGTCATGTTGCGATGCTGCCGGACGGTCGCGTTCGTCTTCTCGGCGACGGTCACGCGGCAGCAAGTCGGGCAGCAGCCGACCGCACGGGCTCATAGCTCTGGCTCCACATAGAGAAAGCTCCACTGGGTGGCCCGAATGAATCTGCGCACCGACGTCCGCATGTAATGGCCCATCTCCGGTGCTGGTCCCGCTTCGAAACCCCACCTGGTGTACGTCTTCCCAAGATCCTCCTCCCAGCCGTGATCACCCTTGACCCGCCCACGCCATCTGAGCGGCCGGTAGACCGAACGAACTACTCCGTTGTGCACGCCGAACACGTACTGGCATTTGTCACGTCGAGAACCGCGTGCATGCCACCAGAAGGCCGTGGCTGCCTCAAGCTCCTGCTCAGACAAGCTTGGGTCCCACCGGTTGTTCAACGACACGAGCATCACCGGCACCTTTAGCGCCGGTGCCGGCTTCGCCGCGTGTAGCACCTCGATCTCCTGAGCGGGCATCAGCCCGCGCTGAACATGGTGGTGCCCTAACACGACGTTGAGCAGGTTCCCCGGGACAAGCATGTTCGCCAAGTCGATCGCCGCGGACTCCACCTCATACGCCTGCGACTCATTCGGTATCCCGTGGCGGAGCACGTCGACCTGGACCCGTTCGCCATCACTTGCAATACCGGCAATGCGGACGGCCTTCGCGGACTGCAGCGCTGGGTGATCTTCTGCTGAAGTCGCTGAGGCTTCATGCGCGAACGCCCGGTCTCCCTTGCCTTTGCCGACGTAAAACACAACACCATCACGGGGATCCCGAAGCAGATAGACGTACCAGCCCAGCTGCTCTTTCGCCAGTGTTGAGAACCTATCCATGGCGTCCCTCCAGTGTGATGACCCGAATCACTATGACGCCTACTCGGGCCACATGAGTTGCCACCCGACGTGGGTTCGGTCGGCAATAGCACCGGCTTGCCGCGCAGCGCCTCCACTAACCCGGGCCGACACATCCCGCCATCACCAGTCATTCCGCCGCGAGAGTCTCCGCCCTTTGGCGGCAAGTGGGCGCCGCGGTGCCCGGTGTCGGAGGCCACCCCTACGGTGCGTTTGTGGACCAAATCCCTTCGCTTCGACGCCTTCCCGTCGACGACGCCCTGGGGCAGTTTGTGTCGGGAGTTCTCGAGGATCGAGACGATGGAGCGATCGTGGTGCCGACGGGTTTACGGGAACTCGACGACCTGCTCGAGGGTGGGTTACGCCGAGGCCAACTCTCCGTGATCGGTGGTGTCTCTGGTGTTGGTACATCRATGTTGGCGTTGAACATCGCCGCGAACGCGTCCATCATCCAATCGCAGCCAACAGTCGTTGTTGCGCCGGACTCGTCCCGCCGTGAGGTCCTCGCCCGTCTCGTGGCAGCGGAGGCGAAGGTGCCGGTCAGCCATCTTCGCGGAGGGAGACTGTCCGACCATTCTCGACAGCGTCTTCAACGCAAACTCAAGGTGCTTAGGGAGGCTCCTCTCTACGTCAGCGCGGGCTTCCCAGAGGTTCCGGACCCAGACGAGGTCGTAGCCGCAATTGAAGGCTGGGTGGGTCATGGGTTGCGACTCGCTGTCGTTGACGGAACGGCCGTCACGCACCAACAAGGTCCAGAGCTCGTCAGGGCGCTGAAGTTCCTGGCGCAGAGATCGAATATCGCGGTCGTGCTCGTCATGAAAGTTCAGACCCTGGCCAGCAGAGTGGGCGAACCACCGCAACTGGAGGACCTGGGTGACTACCCCGAAGTCGTTGGCCTGCTTGATCTCGTGATCTTCCTTCATCGCGACGATGTTCATAACCCCAAGTCGGCCCGACCAGGAGAAGCGGATCTCGAGACCGTCAAGCACCGCTACGGACCAACACGACGAATCGTCGTTGCGTTTCAGGGCCACTACGCCAGATTCGTCGATATGACCACGCACCCCGTTGCACCGCTGTAGGAAGACACCGTGACTACTGACCTCGACGTCCTGCACCGGCACGTCCTTGGGACGGTGGGTGATTCTCTTGAGAGATGGCCGGGTGGATGGCCGGACGATGTCGAGGCTGCGCTCATTGATGCTGTTTTCTCGGTTCGCGCTCGGTACGGAAGTAGGGAGCGGCTTACTGGTGTCTACGGGGCTGTGGTGCGCTGGCAGAAGTCCCGTGGCGAGGGACACGGCGACGACCTGCGTGTCCTCGCATCGACTAGCGAGAGGCACCTCCGCACACTCACAAACTCGGGCAAGATCAATGGGCGGTATAAGGCGGCCGTCGTCATCGACGCCGCCCAGGCGCTGATCCAGGTCGGCGTGGTTCACGCCAGCGACTTCCCAGAGAGACTGCCGCAGGCGCGGGCGGCCTATCTCTCGGTCACAGGGTGCGGCCCAGTCACGTGGGCCTATTTCCGTATGCTCCTCGGCCTCCAGGACGTCAAGCCAGACACTTGGGTCATGCGCTTCGTCCAGGATTGCCTTCCGCTGGTGCAATCACCAAAGATCGCCTCCGACCTGATAGTCGGGGTAGCGGCAAGAATGGACCTAAGCGCCACAGTCCTCGACCACGCGATCTGGCGTCACCGACGCACCAATCGGCCTGAACAAGCAACGGCATAGTTAGCCTGACAAAGAAGCACCACGGGGGGTCGTTCGGGAGCGTCATGCCGCCTACGCCACCGCATGCCGACCTGGCCTGAGCCGCTCACCTATGCGCTGAGAGCGGCTCACGGCGAGTCGCGCGGCATCAGGAGGCACGCATGTCCATCCCCACCCAGATGAGCTTGGTCGGTTTCATCGCATCCGATCCCGACCTGCACTTCACCACCGCTGGAGCCGAGTACCTGCGCGTCCGGGTCGGGGTCGAGCAGTGGCGCAAGGAGTTCAACGGCGACTTCACCAAGCTCGACCCGACCTTCCACGACATGGTCGCTTTCGAGAGCACGGCGAGGGAGATGTACGCCCGGTTCCGTAAGGGCGACTCGTTCGTCGCCAGTGGGTACGTCCACGAGTACGAGGTCGAACGGGACGGCGGAAGCCTCATCAAGGAGGAGTTCGTCGCTCGCAAGATCGGCCACAACATCAACCGGATGGCGTACGAGGTCCAGCGCCGCCGCCTGGCTCCTGCAACCCCCACGCCGGCGCAGGAGCTACCGAATCCCGCGATCGGATTCTGAGCCGGACCATGTCGGCGACCGACTCTCCACCTTTCGGAGTTGAGCGAGAGGACCCACCCGGTCCGATCAACTGGAACCTGATCGACGCGGACCAGGCCGCTGCTGAGTGGCACGACCTCGACGCGTTCGTGCACTGGCTAAAGTCCACCTTCGGGCTCTCCCCCGCGATCGTGCCGCCGTACTGGCACCGCCACGATGAGCTGATCTGGGAGCTCTCTGCCCTCCACACCCACTTCCTGGCCTGCTACGACGAGACCTCGTCCCCCTCGGCGCCCATCGCGTGGATGCGGGACTTCGCCGACACCCGACACCGGCTGCGCGAGTGGGTCGCGATCTGCGGCACTCGCCTCGACCGCGACCGGCCCACCCGCCAGACCTACTGGCCCGGAGAACCTGGGGAGCCGACCGGGGGTGAGGTCGAGATCCGAGACCGCGCCGAGGACTTCAAGGACGTCGTTCGGGCCGATATCCGACACCGCGCTCATGTGGAAGCGCTCGCACGCGGCCAGCTTGTCGGCTGACCGCTCGGAGCCTCCCAGCACGCATTCGGAGCCGTTGTCCACAGGCAGACCTACTGACGAACCACTCCGCACAAGTCAGGCGGACCCTCAAGAACACCACTGACCGAGGAGCGACCATGCACCTGCGGCACGCGCACACTCTGGCCCAGGCCCGCACGTGTCTCGCCGCGCTCGCGGACGAGGCGAGCAACGACGACGCGGCTTCGGCTTACGAGCACGTCCTCATTGATCTCGACCGGATCCACTACGACGAGTCCCCGGATGTCTACCTCGACCCGGTCACCCAGGATCGAGCGATCCAGTTCGACGTCGCGACTGCCGCGATCGAGGAGCTGAAGACGCACGGTATCGACCCGCTCACCGTCGAACTGCTTCTGTGGCAGCTCGCCGGGGCCCACAACCAGGACTGCACCTGATGTACGGCGAAACCGGTGCCGCCATGCGACAGGAGTTCGCCAGCCTGTTGCGCCAGCACCGCGTCCAGCAGCGGCTCGGCGGGACGCGGAGCGAACGCGCCGACCTCGGCGCGCAGATCCGCGAGCACCGCCAGAACGTCCTGCTCTGGTGCAGCCAGGCGCTCCACTCGGCCTCACCGCTGACGTTCTCCAACCAGCCGCCCGCGCAGCCGAACCCTTTCCGGTCCGCGGGCTCCCGCGGTGACGGTACGACGCCCGCCGCGGAGCTCGCCCGAGCCGTCGACCTAGCGATCACCGAGTCGACCTCGAGCCCAGCCAGCCTCGAGCGGCTGACCACACCCACCGACCACCCGGTTGTCGAGCTCTGGCGCCGTGCCGCACGAGCAGCTGTCCTCGCAGAGCACGACACCGCCCCCGAGATCGCCGACACGATGACGACCTCGCAGGCGCAGGTCATCGTCGCGGACATCGCAGCCATCGCCCAGACGGTCGTGATCCTCGATCAGCGCTATCGCAACACCCCGGGCTGGGAACGACTCGCCCTGGGAGCCCGGCTGGGCTGGGCCGCACTGGCCACCGCCCTCGACGTGAACCTCGGGCAACCCGACTACAGCGTCGACCAACTCGGATGGCGCCCCAGCACCAAGCTGATCGGCGAACCAGCCAGGCCGGGCATCCTCGGAGTGCTCCAGGCCGAACACAACCTCGTCGTGCGGATGAAGGCCTTCCCCAACGCGACCAACCTGCGCTACGTCCTCGACTCCCAGAGACTCCTGTCGCGTCACCTCGTACCGCTGGCCTCCCGCTTCGACGACCGTCTCGCCGGCCGGTGGAACACCCGCGCCGAGACATATGCCGACCTCCAGCAGCTCTTTCGCCCCATCGGCGGCCAGGTCGGACGGGGCGGGTACGCCGCCGCAGAGGGCGCCACGGCCGTCGCCCGAACCTGCTCGCTGCCCAACGACACGATCGTCGAACCTCGAGTCCTCGGCGGCTTCCAGGTCCTCTTCGACCGGCTCGACCGCCGCATCGTCGACGTCATCGAGGAAGGCATCGACCGACGGGCCTTCTTCCAACGGGTCTCAGTCCCCCGCCTGGTCGACGGAAGCGGAGGGCTCGTGGCGCCAGTGAGGGAGCGCTTCGTCCCTGCCGACCGCGAACTCATCGACACCGTGCGGGAACGCCTGCTGCCCCGACCAGTGATCGCCCCGGCCACTCCCGGCGCACACCGCGCCGATCTCCACGCCGCGCTCATCCATCGTCCCGGACAGCCGGGCTTCGCTCCACACATCTTGGGACTGTGAGCCTGGTGGAGCACCACGCGCACCTCAGGAGTAACCACAACCAGCCAGGAGGCAGCGCTATGTCCAGCAATCACACTCCCCACGTCCCCAAGCAGCGACCCGCGTCCGTCTACCTCACCATCGAAGAGGCGGCCGAGTTCATGTCGATGTCCTGCGTCACCATCCGCCGTCACATCGGCGAGGGCTCCATCCCGGCCTACCGGTGCGGCAAGCGACTCATCCGGATCCGCCGCGAAGACCTTGAGGCCGCCATGACGCGCATCCCCACGGCGCGCCAATGAGGGCTCGTTTCCGCTCAGGGAACCTTGTCGATAGGACACGTATAGGACACGGAGCCGAAATCAGAACCACCTCTGAACTGCTGTTCTCGCAGGTCAGAGGTGGTTCAGTGTTTGGTGGGCGATACTGGGTTCGAACCAGTGACCTCTTCGGTGTGAACGAAGCGCGCTACCACTGCGCCAATCGCCCGCTGTGCGGGTGCCGGGGAACTCTAACCCATCGTCGCGGGCGACTCGGAATCGGCCTTCTGGCGAAGCTCGGCCACCGCCTCCGGCTTCCCGTGGAAGCGTCGGTAGCTGTAGACGATGAGGCCCAGGGCGATGGCGGACGAGGCGACCTGGGTCACGCCGGTCCACAGTCCGCCTGGCAGCCACCAGGACTCGGCGAACGGCCACCACTCCGGCGCGGGCGGATAGGAGATCCACAGCACGCCGAAGGCCGCCAGCACGAGGGCGCCCAGCACGGAGGCGACGATGCGTGGCCAGGTCTCCACGCCCTCGGCCGCTCCACGCAGCGCCCGCACCCGGACGGGCTCGACGCGACGCTCCGCCCACTCGTACTGCTGGGACAGCAGGGCTAGACCGGCGAAGATTCCCAGCAGGCCCGGTCCGGGGAGGAAGATCGCCGCCACACCAGCCACCAGCAGGGCCCAGCCCAGCGTCTCGAGGACCAGCCGTTTGGCGGCTCCACCACCCGGGACGGCCATCAGGATTTCTTCCAGCGTGTCGGTGCAGCGAAGATTGACCCTGCCTGCTTTGCTGCGCTCACGAGATGACCCTACGGGTACGACTCAACATGTGGCGTAGCCCACCACGGACAGGGTCGTTGTACCCACGTCATAGGTCGGTCCCCCCGCCGTCCTACCCACCGAGGGAGAGTCCGTGTGGACGGGCACGCCGAGAGAGAGTGGAGACACATGCGCAGGATCACCGCGGACGTCGCTGTGGACGTGACGATGTACTGCCGGGACCTCGACGGTCACTGCTACGAGCTCGACGCCGTCCTCGGATATGCGCGCACCGACGCCTTCGCCGTGACCATGACGTTCGGCGACGTCGACCCGCACGTCACCTGGACGTTCGGCCGTGACCTGCTGATGCGTGGGATCACCCACCCGACCGGCGAGGGCGACGTCCGGATCTGCCCGTCGCTGAACGACGACGGCATCTCGATCGTCCAGATCGAGCTCTGCAGCCCCGACGGGCACCTGCTGCTGGAGACCCGCACCGACGACATCACCCACTTCATCGGCCGCACCGTGGACGTCTGCGCCCCCGGTGTCGAGGCCGAGCACATCGACGTCGACCAGATGATCGCGCAGCTGCTGTCGGTCTGACGACCGTCCCCACCACTGACGTCGGCCTGACGACCGCGTCAGTGCATGTCGTGCTGGGCCACCCACGAGGCGTGCAGCCCGGCGTAGATCGTGCCCTCCTGGGTGACGAGCTCACGGTGCGGGCCTCGCTGCACGACGCGACCACGGTCCACCACGATCACCTCGTCGGCCTGCTCGGCCGTCGAGAGCCGGTGCGCGATCGTCACCGACGTGCGTGACTGCATGAGGCGCTCCAGCGCGAGACCGATCCGCATCTCGAGCTGGGGGTCCACCGCGCTGGTGGCCTCGTCGAGGACGAGCAGGTCGGGATCGGCCAGGTGCGCCCGCAGCAGGGCGACGAGCTGACGCTCGCCGGCCGACAGCGACTCACCGCGCTGGCCGACCCGGGTCGCGAGACCACCGGGCAGGGCGTCGAGCCAGTCGCGCAGGCCGAGCTCGTCGGCGGACGCGAGGATCTCGTCCTTGGTGGCGTCGAGCTTGCCGTAGCGCACGTTGGCCGCCAGCGAGTCGTCGAAAAGGAACCCCTCCTGGGGCACCAGGACGACGCTGCGCCGCAACGACTCGGCGGCGATGCGGCGTACGTCGAGACCGTCGAGCAGCACGGCCCCGTCCACCGGGTCCATCAGGCGGGTCAGCAGCTTGGCGAAGGTCGACTTGCCCGAGCCCGTCTCCCCCACGATCGCGACCCGGGTGCCGGCGTCGATGTGCAGGGAGACGTCGGAGAGGACCGGTGGCCCTCCCGGGTAGGCGAAGGTGACGTCGTCGAAGGTCACGTCGATGGGCCCCCGCGGCAGGACCTCTC
>NZ_JBFUKA010000074.1:0-21873 GCF_056401085.1 Nocardioides sp. P4_G4 | reverse complement strand
CAGTGAAGCTCACAACCGGGTAGAGGTCCTTGGCCGCGCGGGAGCTGCCGGTGGTGCTTCCGGACGGCACCGCGAGAGCGATCGAGACCGAGACGCTGCCGGTGGTCGGTGGCCAGCTGAACGCGATGGTGGATGTGACGGTGGTGGCCGGGGTGGCGCCCAGAGACACGACAGGATTGAAGTCGGCGCCAGTGCCCGTGGCGAGAGTGCCGCCGGTGTAGGTGTAGGTGGCCGTGCTCCCAGAGAGGCCGGTGCGCGACCAGTTGCCCACTACGAGGGGGACGTCGGAGATCGTGCCGCCGGTGATTGAGAGAGTGACCTGGGCACCGGTGATGGCCTTCGTCCCCGCCGTCAGCTTGGACTTGAGGTTCAGGGTCTGTCCCTCACGCGTGCTGCCACTGCTCGAGGCGCTGGGCGGCGTGACGAGCGAGGTGGCTGCAAAGGCCGGGGCCGCGACTGCGATGGACACGGCCGGCGCGGTCCAGGCGGCGGTGCGCAGGACGGTCCGGCGGGTGGGCGTGAGGCGGGTCTGCGTGCTCATGATGAGGTTCCCTTGACAGCGAAGGCGACGTGGCAGGTGGTCCCGAGGCCTCGAGTCAATCGCCCAAACTGGGGATGAAAACCGCACGTGGCTGACCCGTGCACGCCTCCGCACCGGCTTGTGCACACCGCGTGAAGGACTGGTCCAGACATCGGCCGTGACGTGTTACCCGGGGGTGGATCAAGCGCCACGTGGCGCCGTCACGAGGCGATCCCGCCCTGCGCCTCTCAGGGCAGGCTGCCGTTCTTGACGTACGTCGCCGTCGTGGTGACGCCCTGGGTGTTTCCCGCCCAGGTGAAGCTGATGCTCACGTCGACGCTGTCGAAGGACGCGTTGTCGAGGTTGATCCGTGGCTCGAAGGCGGTGGCGCCCTTCGCGAGCGCGGCCGCGGTGAAGGTGGCCGACGCGTCGCCGCGTGCCGACGCCGCCCACGGACGCGTGACCGTGGTCGACGTGACGCGCGTGGCGTTCGCCTGGTGGTAGGTGAGGGTGACGACCGCGGAGACCCCGGTGAGCGCCAGGTCCGCAGTGAGGCTGGTCGTCAGCCTGAGGACCGTGCCCGCTCGGACGATCGTGAGCGGCCCTGCAGTGCCCTGCGGCTGGGCCGGCGAGGTGGCGAAGGCTGGCGCTGCCACTGCGATGGTGACGGCCGGCGCGCTCCAGGCCGCGGCGCGAAGGACTGTACGTCGAGTGGGTGCTACCTGGCGGTGCGTCATTGCTGGATCCCCCCGGATCAGTCGATGATCGATTGCCCCGAGGGGTCCGAGTAGACCGCGCCGAAGGGCCTTCGAACCGCCCGTGGGCGATCCGTGCACGTGGAGGAACCGACCTGTGGACGTGGAGTGCATTTCTGGTCTGATCCAGTAACGGAGTGGCCGAAGCGCCGCGTGGGGGCCGGCCTCGCACCTAGACTCGCCGCGGGCAATCGCCCTGCTTCCGACCGACAGGGACGACTCGATGGAACTGGCCGACTACCTGCGCATCCTGCGCAACCACTGGATCGCCGTGACCGCGATGGTGATCCTGGCCGCGGCGGTCGCCTTCGGTTACAGCAGCCTCCAGCCCAAGGTCTACGCCGCCAGCTCGTCGGGCTTCGTGACGTCCGGCGTCGGCGGAGACCCCGGCCTCGACAACCTCAACGACACCCTGTCCAAGTCGCGCGCGGCGTCGTACGTCGTGCTGGCCAAGGACCGCGAGACGGCCTCGATCGTCATCGACGACCTCGGTCTCGACGCGGCGCCCGAGGCGCTGGTCGGCAACATCGACGCCAGCCAGACGCCCGAGACCGTGATCATCCAGATCACCGCCCGAGCCGGCACGCCCAGCGACGCCCAGGAGCTGGCCGACGCCTGGGTGGGCGCCCTTGCCGAGCGCGTGTCCGACATCGAGTCGGGCAAGGGCAACCAGGGCATGCGGATCGAGGTCTCCGAGTCCGCCCAGCTGCCCACCAGCCCCGTCTCACCGCAGGTCGAGCGCAACGTGCTGCTCGGCGCGGTCCTCGGCGCCCTCCTCGGCGCCGGCTACGCCGTGGCCCGCACGCTGCTGGACCGCCGACTCCGCTCGGCCGAGGACGTCGAGCGCGCCTCCAAGCTCGCCGTCGTCGGCTCGGTGCCCGACCTGGGCAAGCACGACGCGCTGTTCGTCAACGGCGGGGGGCACGGCACGTCGGCCCAGGCCGCCGAGGCGATCCGCCGGCTGCGGACCAACCTGTCCTACATGGACGTCGACAACCCGCCGCGCGCCATCGTCGTCACCAGCCCCAAGCAGGGCGACGGCAAGTCGACGCTGGCCGCCAACCTCGCCGCTGCCATCGCCCTGTCCGGCCAGCCGGTCACGCTGGTCGACTGCGACCTGCGCCGCCCCAACGTGTCCCGGGTGCTGGGACTCGACGACACGGTCGGGCTGACCGACGTGCTCGCCGGCCGGGTCGAGCTCGCCGACGCGATCCAGGGACATCCCGAGATCGCCAACATGGCGGTGCTGACGTCCGGCAGCCGTCCCCCCAACCCGAGTGAGATCCTCGGCTCCAAGGCGATGCGCGCGGTCATCGCTGAGCTGTCGGCACGCGGGATGGTCGTCCTCGACGCCCCGCCGCTGCTCCCCGTCACCGACGCCGCCGTGGTCGCCCACAGCGCCGACGGCGCGCTCGTCGCTGTCAGCGCCGGGCGCACGCTCGACACCGAGCTCACCTCGGCGATCGAGCACCTCCACGCGGTGCACGCCCGCCCGCTCGGCGTCATCCTCAACCGGGTCTCGCGGCGCAACGTGGGGGCCGGCAACTACGCCCACTACGGCTACGCACCCGACGACTACGTCGACACCTCCGCGGGCGACCGGAAGGCCACCCGGGCCGCGCGCTCCTGATCAGCCCGCCCGGCGGACCCCGGCGTGGCGCACGACGACCACGGCCAGCGCACCGAGGCAGCAGCCGGCCGTGTTGGCGACGACGTCCGAGAACGACCCGTGCCTCCCCGGCAGCAGCAGGCCCTGGACCGCCTCGACCGCGCCGAAGGTCACGAACGCCCACGCCGTCCAGTCCCGCCACGACGGATCGGGCCACACCACCGACGCCAAGGCCGTCAGAGGAGCCGTCATGACGACGTTGAGCAGGATCTCGACGGCGTTGAGGGTGACTCCGCGGGGAGCCCCCGCGGCCATCGCAAGGTCGGTGAGCGCGGCCAGGACCTGGTCGGGACCTCGGGTGCTCGGCGTGAGGACCACCATGAGCAGCACCATCACGTAACCGAACAGGGCGACGCTGCACACGGCGATCCGCCGCTCGCCACTCACTCGTCGCCCGGGGCGACATAGGGGATCCACGCGGTGAAGGTGCTCCCCACCCCCAGCTCGCTGTCGACACGTACTCCTCCCCCGCAGCCCTCCACGATGGAGCGGACGATGTTGAGGCCGAGGCCGGTGCCGGGCGTGAGGCGGACCCGCTCCGTGTCGACGCGGTAGAAGCGCGAGAAGAGCCGTTCCACGTCCTCGGGCCCGATGCCGATGCCGTCGTCCGACACCACCACCTCCAGCCGGTCCTCGACCAGCGGGACCCGGACCCGCACCTCCCCGCCGGCGTCGGTGTACTTGATCCCGTTGGACACCAGGTTGTCGACCACCTGGCGCATCCGCTGGGGGTCGAACATCGCCACCCGGGTGTCCGGCAGGTCCGCGACCAGCGCGACCTTCGAGGCGTTGGCGACCGGGCGTGCCGCCTCGACCGCCTCACGCACGATCACGGCCGCGTCGGCCGCCACGCGCACGACCTGGAGGGCGGCATCGGCCTCCTGCGCGACGTACAGGAGGTCGGAGACCAGCATCTGGAGCCGGCCGGCGTTGCGGTCGACCACCGACAGCTGGGCACGGACGTCTCCGGGCAGGTCCTCGCGCGCGGCGAGCATCTCGAGGTGGCCGAGCACCGAGGTCAGCGGCGTCCGCAGCTCGTGGGACACCGACGCGACGAACTCGTCCTTGACCGCGAGAGCCCGCATGAACTCGGTGACGTCCTTATAGGCCAGCGCCGCGCCGACGAACGAGCCGTCCGGACGACGGGCGGAGCGTGCCGACACCGACAACGCCCTCCGGGTCGCGGGGTCCGAGCCCACCCAGAGTCGTACGTCGTCGAACTCGTCGCCCATGGCGGCGCGCAGCGAGGGCAGGTCCCCGCGGGCCATCGGGGTCTCCCCGTCCACCTCGTAGACCTCCCCCGTCTGCCCGGCCATGCCGTGGTGCCCCTCGGGGTAGGCCAGCGCCATGAAGTCGCGGTGGCGACGGTTCATCTGCTCGTAGCGCCCGGACCGGTCGATCAGCACGAGCCCCACGTCGACGGCGTCGTAGATCGCGGCCACGGTCCGCGCCTGCTTCTCGATCGTGGCGTTGGCCTCCGCGATCTGCTGGGTGGCCACCCGCTGCTCGGTGACGTCGACGATCTGGGAGATGAAATGCAGTGGGGTGCCGTCGTCGTCGCGCAGCAGCGCCACCGACAGGTCCCCCCACAGCACCGAGCCGTCCTTGCGGACATAGCGCTTGCTCATCCGGTATGACGACCGCACACCCGCCAGGACGTCCTCGACGAGGTCGACGTCGGAGGCCAGGTCCTCGGGGTGGGTGATGTCCTGCCACAACGYCTGCTGCAGCTCCGCGCGGTCGTAGCCCAGCATCCGGCACGTCGCGTCGTTGACCGCCAGCATCTGCCCGTCCGGCGACACCAGCATCATGCCGACGGGCGAGTGCTGCATCGCCAGCCGCAGCAGGCTGTCGCCCAGCTCATCCATCCCGTCCCGCCTTTCGCCGAGCCGCACTCTAGTGCCGCCCGGCCGCGTCTGGATCCCCCTCACACGACGCGGGTCAGGTCCGGACCTTGTGCGTGCCGTCGCACCACGGCTGCTGGGCCGATCCCCCGCACCGGCAGACGGCGGTGACGGGGCGCGTGAGCGCGTGCGCCTCGCCCTCACGGTCCACCCACTCCTCGGCGCCCCGGACGAGCACCGGCCCGTCGGGGCAGACCTGGAGCCGGGGGGTGCCGCCGCGCGGTCGCCCGGGCGGCGCGGGCAGCAGCGCGCTGGCGTCGTCCGCCCACGCGGCCAGGACCACGTCGGCCATCTGGTCGTCGAGCCAGGCGCCGCCCAGTGCACCGAGGAGCACCTGCTCGGCCCGGCCCGCGTCCCCGTCCACGAAGGGCGCGCACATCGAGCGCACCGCGATCTGGTCGTGGATGGCGTCGGCCGTCACGTGCTCGTCGAAGTAGTCCGCGACCTCCTCCGGCAGACCCAGCCGCCGGGCCGCCGCGGCGTACATCCCGTGCGGCAGCGAGCTGGTCGCCTCGTACATCGCGAGGTGGCCGAGCGTCGCGCCGAGCAGCCGGCGCTGGAGGCCGCACACGACCATGAAGTTGTTGACCGCCAGCACCACGGCGGGCACCCGGTCGACGTGGGCGGCGTACGTCGGGTCCACGCCACTGGCCTCCATCGCCTGCGCGAACAGCGTCGCGTGCTGGCGGGCCGGGTCTCCCGAGCCGTACTCGTCGTACTGGATCTCGGTGAGCGCGACCTTGACCGCGCCGTGCGCGCGCGGGATGGCCCACGAGTGAGCGTCGCCCTCCTTGAGCTGGAAGACCGACTTGAGCATCAGCAGCTCGCGCCACTGATCGAGGGTGGCGCGGCGGCGCACGTGGCGCGCCAGCGGCGAGCCGCCGCCATTCCCGACCAGCGCGAAGAAGGTCTCGGCAGGGTCGCGGAGCATCGCCGGGACCTGTCCGTCGATCGCCTCGGTCACCTCGGCCAGCACGACCTCCTCGAGCCGACGACCGAGAGCCGCCCGGATCCGGGCCAGCTCGGGGTGCCACTCCCAGCCGTCGTCGACGCCGGCGAAGCCGCGGTGGTGCAGCTCGAGCAGCATCCACAGCGCCAGCTGGGCGTCCTCGTCGTGGACGTAGCCCGCGGCGTCGTCGAGACCACCCAGGGCGTCCTCCACGTCCGGGGCCAGGTGCACCCCACCGGGACGCCGTCCCAAGGTGGTGGCCACCGCGCCGGAGAGCGGGCCCCGCGGCTGCGGCAGCGGCGCTCGTACATCGGCGTCGCTCACGGCTTCAGGACCACCTTGAGGCAGTCGTCGTCCTTGTCGCGGAACATCCGGTACGCCGCCGGCGCCTCGGCGAGGGGCAGCCGGTGCGTCGCGAGGGTCTCAAGGCCCAGCGGGTCGCCGTCCTCCATCACCACCGGGACGATCTCGTCGACCCAGCGCTTCACGTGGCACTGGCCCATCCGCAGGCTGATGCCCTTGTCGAACATCTCCATCATCGGGAACGGGTCGCTCATCCCGCCGTAGACCCCGGAGATCGACACGGTGCCGCCGCGGCGTACCGAGGAGATGGCAGAGCGCAGGGCGGCGAGCCGGTCGATGCCGACCGTCTTCATCAACGGCTTGGCCAGCGCGTCGGGCAGGTAGCCGACCGACTTGATCGCCCCCTCCGCGATCGGGGTGCCGTGGGCCTCCATGCCGACCGCGTCCAGGGTGCCGTCGGCCCCGCGGCCGTCGGTGAGGTCGCGTACCGCGGCGGCGACGTCGGCGGGCTTGATCGCCTCGATGATCTCGACACCGCGCTGGCGGGCCACGCCGGCCCGGAACGGGTCCGGCTCGACGGCCAGCACCCGGATGCCCCAGTGCTGCGCGATGCGGGTGGCGAGCTGGCCGACCGGGCCGAGGCCCATCACGAGCAGCGTGTCGCCCTCCCGGACCGCGGCGTACGCGACGCCCTGCCACGCCGTGGGCAGGATGTCGGAAAGGTAGAGGAAGCGCTCGTCGGCGACGCCCTCGGGGACCTTGATCGGGCCGAAGTGGGCCTGCGGGACGCGGAGGTACTCCGCCTGGCCGCCGGGCACCGAGCCGTAGAGCTCGGTGTAGCCGAACAGCGCGGCGCCCTTGTCCTGGGCGCGGACCTGGGTGGTCTCGCAGGCGGCCATCAGGCCGCGCTCGCACATCCAGCAGTGTCCGCAGGAGATGTTGAACGGGATGACCACGCGGTCGCCGGCCGCGATGTGGGTGACGTCGGGACCGACCTCCTCGACGATGCCCATCGTCTCGTGGCCGAGCACGTCCCCCTGCGAGAGGAACGGCCCGAGGGGGTCGTAGAGGTGGAGGTCCGAGCCGCAGATCGCGGTGGACGTCACCTTGATGATCGCGTCGGTCGGCTCCTCGATGCGGGGGTCCGGGACGTCGATGACGCGGACGTCGCGCTTGCCTTGCCAGGTGAGTGCCTTCATCACCCCACGTTCGCAGCGGCCCCCGGTGATCGTCAGACCCGGAGGGGTGGCGAGTGCTTCGTCACGCCCGTCGGGGTGGTCCCGACGGGCGTGCGGAGGCTCAGGTGCCCTCGGCCGCCAAGGCCTCGACGTCGACGTCCTGGCCGTCGGAGATCTGCTGGGTCACGCGCTCCCGCTGGGCGTCCGACAGGTCGATCCCGACCTCGTCGAGGGCCGAGTCGAGCTCGGTGCGGATCGTGCCCTCGGGGGCGCTCTCCTCGTACGACGTCACCCGGTCGACGACGTTGCGCAGTGCTTCGGTCCTGGCCTCGGTGCTGGCGTCCTGCTCGGTCATCTGCGACTCCTCGTCTGCGAAAGGTCCGTCCGGAAATGACGAACCTCCCCATCGTGCCGAGGCACGGTGGGGAGGTTCAAGGAACGTCCACCCCTATGGGGTGAGGCACCCGGACGGGTCAGATCGCGACCGCGACCTCCGCGACCGAGCCGGTGGCCGCGACCACGCGGGTGTCCACCGGGTCGGCCTTGGGAGCCAGGGTGCGCAGCGTCCACTCGCCGTCGCCGGCGAAGAACCTGAAGTGCCCCGTGGCACTCGTCGGCACCTCGGCGGTGAACTCGCCGGTGCCGTCGAGCAGCCGGACGTAGGCGTTGGGGACCGGCTCGGCCCCGCGCAGCACCTGGCCCTGGATCACGGCCTCCTTGGCGACGTTGACGCCGTCGAGCGACAGCCCGCCCTCAGTGGCGCCGCACATCAGGCGTCCGCCTGACCGGGCTCGTCGCCCAGCGCGACCGGGACGCCGACCAGGGAGCCGTACTCGGTCCAGGAGCCGTCGTAGTTCTTGACGTTCTTGCGGCCGAGGAGCTCGGTCAGCACGAACCACGTCAGCGAGGACCGCTCTCCGATGCGGCACAGCGCGATGGTGTCCTTGCCGGTGTCGAAGCCGACCTCGTCGTAGAGCGCGGTGAGCTCGTCGTCGGACTTGAAGGTGCCGTCGTCGTTGGCGTTCTTGCTCCACGGCACGTTGACCGAGGTGGGCACGTGGCCGGCGCGCTGGGCCTGCTCCTGCGGGAGGTGGGCCGGGGCGAGCAGGCGACCGGCGTACTCGTCGGGGCTGCGCACGTCGACCAGGTTCTGGGTGCCGATGGCGGCCACGACCTCGTCGCGGAACGCGCGGATCGAGCGGTCCTGCTCGGACGCGGTGTACGACGTCTTCTCCCGCGTGGGCAGCTCGTCGGTGAGCTCGCGGGAGTCGAGCTCCCACTTCTTGCGGCCGCCGTCCATGAGCTTGACGTCCCGGTGGCCGTAGAGCTTGAAGTACCAGTAGGCGTAGGCGGCGAACCAGTTGTTGTTGCCGCCGTAGAGGACCACGGTGTCGTCGTTGCTGACGCCACGCTCGGACAGGAGTGCCTCGAACTGCGCCTTGCTGACGAAGTCGCGACGGACCTGGTCCTGGAGGTCGGTCGTCCAGTCGAGCTTGATGGCCCCCTTGATGTGGCCCTTGTCGTACGACGAGGTGTCCTCGTCGACCTCGACGAGGACGACGCCGTCGGTGTCGAGGTTGTCCTCGACCCACTGGGCGGTGACGAGCGAAGACTCGCGGCTCATGTGATTGCTCCTTGCTGTGTGTGAGATCTGTGGGTGTTCTTGGGTGTCGTGCGGGTGTCGTGCGGTGTCAGCTGGACGGGCGCAGCCGGGCGCCGATCAGGTAGAGCTCGCAGCCCAGGCAGAACGCGAAGACCGCGTTGAGCAGGGCCGCGACGAGGGCGAGACCGACCGCGACCTGGCCGACGACCGTGGCGCCGGCCAGCAGCGCGACCAGGCCGACCAGGGCGAAGGCGAGGCCGACGCCCTGCGCGAAGCGGGGCGGAGCCGGGTCCTCCAGCTCGGCCGGGGGTGCGATCCGCGGCCGGACCAGGGTGCGGAAGAGCCACGCGTGCGGCGTGTGCTGCACCCCGGCCACCGCACCGACCGCGAAGAGCACGGCCTGCACGGCGAGCAGCGCGACGCCGACCGGGTGYGGCACGAGCAGCAGGACGGCGGCGAGCACCACCGCCGTGAGGGCGGCGGTGAACTGCGGACCGCGCGGGTCGATCCCCGCGCTCGGCGGGGAGGTCGAGGTGGTGCCGGGAACGGCGGCGCGCTCGTTGGTCGTGGACATGTCTCTCCTGCAGGGAAGGCCGGGCGGGCTCGAGGTGGGYCGGACCTCCTCCACCATAGTCCACAAACTCAGTGGACTTACGTCAGAGTGATCGACGGACCCGTCACGACATTCGACACAGGGCAGAGCGGACGCGGCAGTGATCCACTGCGCGTCGCTTGGTCAGCCAGGTCGAGGACATGATGTGGACTCTAGGGATCTGCGCGGCCGCTTCATTCCCGCGTCTCGACAGGTGGACCGCTGTTCCGCCATGTGGACGCGGCTCCGACGGCCCCGGCAGCTCCCGGCGGAGGTCAGACGACCGAGGCGAGCGCGGTGAGGACCYGCTCCTTGCGCGGGGCCCCGGCGGCGCGGGTCACCTCGGACCCGTCGGCCGCGAGCACGATGGTGGTCGGGGTGCGGAGCACACCGAGGCGGCGTACGGCCTCGAGGTGGCGCTCCGCATCGACCTCGACGTGGGTCACGCCCGGGACGACCTCGGCCACGTCGGCGAGGACCCGGCGGGTGGCGCGGCACGGCGCACAGAACGCGCTGCTGAACTGGAGCAGGGTGGCCCGCTCCCCCAGCGCCTCGCCGACCTCGGCCACCAGTGCCGCCCCGGGCGGGGTCTCGGCCGGGACCTCGGGCTCGGCGGCCTCGTGGGCGTTCGCAGCGGCCTCGTCGCCCACGCGCACACGGTGGGTCCCACGGAACCGCCCATCGGTGGCGGCCCGCCACAGCCCGACGGCGAGCGCCAGGACGACGGCAGCGACGAGGATCCAGGCACCGGTGGTCATGCAGGGCGCAACCGGCGCGCGCCCTCCCTTGTTCCGGACCATGGTCGGGGGGCCGACCCGGGCCCGGCCCGCATCACGACCGCCCGGCGGCGCGCAGCCGACGTACCTGCTGGCGCAGGCGGTCGTTGTCCGCCTCCAGCTGCAGCACCACGGCGATGCCGGCGAGGTTGAGGCCCAGGTCGAGAAGGTCGCGGATGCGGCCCAGCCGGTCGACGTCGTCGCGGCTGTAGAGCCGGGTGCCGCCGGCCGTCCGGTCCGGCTCGACGAGGCCGCGACGCTCGTAGACGCGCAGGTTCTGGATGTTGGTCCCGGCCATCTCGGCGGCCACCGAGATCGCGAAGACACCCACCGTCGGTCCGGTCACCGCATCCTCCTGGGTGCTCCTGGCTGGGGGCTTGCAAGCAATGGGGTGTGCGAGGTATATAAAACCTGTAACCAACAATACAGGTCGCCGGACCGGCGACCCCGTCCCCGGGAGGAGATCATGTTGATCCGCACCACTGACCCGTTCCGTGACTTCGACCGCCTGGCGCAGCAGCTGCTCGGCACGACCAACCGCCCGGCCGTCATGCCGATGGACGCCTGGCGGGAGGGCGACACCTTCACCATCGAGTTCGACCTGCCCGGCGTCGCGCCGGACTCGATCGACCTCGACGTGGAGCGCAACGTCCTCACCGTCCGCGCCGAGCGCGTGGCCCGCAACGGCGACTGGGAGCTGCTCGCCTCCGAGCGACCTCGTGGCATGTTCAGCCGGCAGCTGGTCCTCGGCGACAACCTCGACCTCGACCGCATCGAGGCGGCGTACGACGGTGGCGTCCTGCGCCTGCGGGTCCCGGTGGCCGAGAAGGCCAAGCCCCGCAAGATCGAGGTGACCAGCGGCCGCGCGGACCGCACGGCGATCGAGGCCTGAGGCCCGCAGACACGACGGTGCCCCGGCGGATCGTTCCGCCGGGGCACCGTTGCTCTTCAGGTCAGCTCTTGGTCTTGACCTTCTTCTTCACCTCGGTGGAGCCGACCTTGCCCTTGCCCTGGAAGAAGAAGACGAGCTTGTGCTTGCCCTTCTTCAGCGTGGCGAGCGAGACGGCGCCCTTGCCCTTGGCGATCTTGCCCTTGCCGACCTTCTTGTACTTGATCTCGCCGTTGTCCTTGACCTTGACGATCTCCTTGACGACGACCTTGCCCTTGACCTTCTTGGCCTTGACCGGCGGGGCCTTGACCTTCAGCGAGGCCGTCGCGCCCTTGACCTTGACCTTGACCTTCGGCTTGTAGCCGATCTTGGCGGTCTTGGCCGAGGTGGCGGTGCCGGCGAGGCGGCCGTTCTCCGCCAGGACGCGGACGGTGAGCTTGTCACCGATCTGGGCCTTGGTCGGCGTGTACGACGCACCGGTGCCGACGACCGTGGAGCCGATCAGCCACTCGTAGGAGAACGTCGTGCCCGTCTCGAAGTTCCACTCGCCCCGGTCGAGGGAGATCGACTTGCCGACCCACGGGTAGCCCTTGGCCTCGGGACGGTCGGTCGCGGCCAGCGAGGCGGCGAGGACGGCGTTGAGGCCGCTGACCATCTGGCCGGGCTTGACGGTGATCTCGGTGGCCTTCTCGAAGGTCGAGTCCTTCCACCACTCGGGGACGTGGTTGCCCGAGCCGTCGGCGAACCGCACCTTGTAGGTGCCCGGGTAGACGTAGCGCATCTCGAAGGAGTTGTCGGCCTTGGTGGACGACGAACCTCCGCTGATGCCGTCCACGGACAGGAGCTGGACGGAACCGCTGAGCGGCAGGCCGGCCGCCCCGGTGATGAGGCCCTCGATGCCACCGGCACGCATCAGGGTGATGTCGCCGCCGGGGATCGTGGTGCCCGGGGTCACCGTCACGGTGGCGGCCCGGTCGTACGTGGTGCGGCCGCCGAGCCAGGAGCCGAACAGCCCGAAGCCGTTGTCGTCACCCACCTCCGCGGGCTCCGCCGCGATCTTGAACTGGGTCTCCCCGGCGACCTGGTCGAGGTCGTCGAACGCGTAGACGCCGAGCCGGTTGGAGCGGACGTACGAGACGCCCTGCTCCTTGGCGGGGGCGTTGGGCGTGTTGTAGGCGACCACGTAGGCGCCGACCACGGGCGCGCCCGCGTCGTCCTTCACCGCGCCGGTGAGCTCGACCGAACCGGCCGGCTGCGCGGGCGCGGGGGTCAGGTTCGCGTTGATGTTGCCGATGGCCTGGTCCTTGCCGACCGTGACGGGCGTGGCGGCGGCCGAGGTGGCGGCGTTGTTGAAGTACTCCGAGGTGTACTCGCCGAGCTCGTCGAAGAACTCGACGGTGTAGCTCGCGGAGGGCAGGCCCTCGATGAGGTACGCGCCGTTCTTGTCCGTCACGTCGCTGCGCGACCCGGCAGTCACGTTGACGAACTCGAGCGGCAGCCCGGCGTCGCTCAGCACCTGGCCGGAGATGGAGCCGCCGGCCGTGAGCCCGATGGCGATCGGGTTGCCGGTCGCCGTGCCGGTGATGGCGTCGGCGGTGGCGAAGCTCGACTTGTCGTTGTACCACTCCGAGACGAGGCGGGAGTTGCCCGAGGCGAGGATCTTGACCGGGGCAGAGCCCACGGGCAGGACGAAGGCGCCCTTCTCGTCGGTGTAGTCGGCCGAGACGTCGTCGGTGCCCGCGGCGCTCGCGGCGTCGTACGCGGTGACCTGGATGCCCTGGACGGGTCGACCCGACGGGTCCGTCACGGTGCCGACGACGTAGGGCTGGTCCACGGTCCACGGCTGGAGCGCCGTGGCGCCGCCACCGACGGTCACGGCGTCGGCGGACGCGAGGTCGGCCTTGTCGCGGTAGAACTCGCTGTAGTCGGCCTCGTACGTCGTGACCCCGAACTTGTAGACGCCGTCCGCGTAGGTGCCGGAGAAGTAGCCGTTGGACGCGTAGGCGGTGGCCACGTCGGTGAACGTGCCGTCAGTCTGCTGGCGGTAGACGTCGACGTAGCCGTCGACGGGATTGCCCTGGGTGTCGGTCAGCGTGCCGCTGACCACCGAGTCGGCGGCCTGGGCCGGAGCGGCCCCGAGACCGAGGCCGGTCGCCACGAGCGCGGTGCCCGCCACGGTGGCGATGGTGCGACGCAGTGGGCGTCGCGCGGATGATCCGATCATGCTGTGTTCCCCGTTCGAGTGGTGAGTGAAGACTCGACGCACGAGGACAAGCAGGGTCACCCCCGACTCACTTGCCCCCGCGCATGAGTCAACGGGATCTTGACGGGCCGGACGCCGGAAAGCAATGACTAGTCCGAATTAGCCATGCTTCCGTCACCACCGGTCAGCCGCCGGCGAAGGGCGGCAGCAGCTCCACGACGTCCCCGGGACGCACCACGACGGCCCCCGGGTCCTGCGACCCGACCGGCTGGTCGCCGACCAGCACCGAGCAGACGCCGACCACCCGCTCGACGTCGCGGCCGGGGTGCGCGGCGACCACGCGGCGTACCAGCTCGGCCAGCGTGATCGGCCCCTCGACGGGGAACTCCTCGCTCGCGACCCCCGTCGCGGCCCGTGCCGCGGCCCAGTAGTGGACGGTGACAGCCGTCTCACGCTCGTGCGTTCGGTCCGTGCCGGAGGTCATGGCTCGATATCCTTCCTTATCCGCCCCACCGGAGGAGACGGCCATGAGCACCCTGCTGCTGTTGACGAGCGCACTCCAGCCCTCGGTCGAGGTCCTGCCCGCCCTCTCCCTGCTCGGCCACACGGTGAGGATCCTCCCCTCGGAGGGCAGTGCGCTGCTCGAGGCGCCCGAGTCCGACCTGCTCCTCGTCGACGGACGCCAGGAGCTCGCCCACGCCCGCGACCTGTGCCGCCTGATCCGCACCACGGGCACCGACGTCCCGGTCCTGCTCATCGTCACCGAGGGCGGCCTGGCCGTCGTCGCCTACGACTGGGCGATGGACGACGTCGTGCTCCACACCTGCGGGCCCGCCGAGCTCGAGGGTCGCATCCGGATCGCCATCGGTCGCCTCGCCGCCCGGCGCGAGGCGGACGACCCGGCCGCCCACGTCATCCGCACCGGCGAGGTCGTGGTCGACGACGCGACGTACACCGCCAAGGTCAGCGGGCGGGCGCTCGACCTGACGTACAAGGAGTTCGAGCTCCTCAAGTTCCTCGCCCAGCACCCGGGGCGCGTCTTCACCCGCCAGCAGCTGCTCCAGGAGGTGTGGGGCTACGACTACTTCGGCGGCACCCGCACCGTCGACGTCCACGTCCGTCGGCTCCGCGCCAAGCTCGGCCCCGAGAACGAGCACCTCATCGGGACCGTGCGCAACGTCGGCTACCGCTTCGTGCTGCCGTCGAAGGACAAGGCGGCCGAGCGCGACGCGGCCCCGGCCTCGGAGACCACGGACGCCTGAGGGGTCACGCTCGCCGCTGGAACCTGAGTCACCCGGTGACTCAGGTCGCAGCGCCACCACGGCCACACTCAACGCTGGAAGCTGAGTCACCCACTGACTCAGGTCGCAGCGCTGGGCCTGCACCCTGCGTCAGGTGCGGGCGTACATCACGTGCGTGTCGGCGTCCGCGTGCGTGAAGCCGAGCCGTGAGTACGTCGCGAGCGCGGCCGTGTTGTCCGACTCGACGTAGAGCAGCACCTCGTCCACGCCGCGGGCGTGCAGGTGGTGCAGGCCCGCGAGGGTGAGCGCCCGCCCCAGGCCCTGGCCCTGGGCGGAGGGGTCGATGCCGACGACGTAGACCTCGCCGAGGCGGGCGTCGTGCTGCTTGGTCCAGTGGAACCCGAGCATCCGGTCGCCCTCGGTGGCGACCAGGAGCCCCGCCGGGTCCCACCACGGCTCGGCCATCCGGGCGGCGAGTCCGGCCTCGTCGAGGCTGCCCTGCTCGGGGTGGTGGGCGAAGGCCGCGGCGTTGACCCGCAGCAGCTCGGCGGCGTCGGTGTCCCGGTAGGACCGGATCCGCCGGTCGTCGAGCTCCGGAAGCGACCCGGAGGCCGGGCGACGCATCACCCACAGGTCGCGGACCCGGGCGAAGCCGTGCTCGGCCGCCAGCCGGGCCGCGGCCGGGTGGTTGCCGTGGGACCATGCCTGGGCCGGGCCCTCCACGGTCGCCAGCGACGCGGCGCCGAGCCCCCGGCCGCGGTGGTCGGGGTGGACGACGAGGTGCAGCTCCTCGCCCCGGCGCAGCAGGAACCCGGTGGGGCGGACGATGTCCCCGACGCCGTCGCGCCGCTCGGGCCACGCACCCGATCGCAGCCACAACCAGGTGGCCTCGTCGAGCGGTGCCACCCCGTCGACGGCCTCGGCCGCGGCGGCGACCTCCTCGACGCGCTCGAGCAACGTCACAGCTGCGGGCGGACGTGCAGCCCGACCTCGGGGTCGACCACGACCTCCTGGGAGGCGGGCATCTCGTCGACGACGAGCTCGGCGTCGACCGGCACGTTGCGCTTGAGCAGAGCCAGCCCGATCGGTCCGAGCTCGTGGTGCCGGGCGCTGGAGCCGAGGAAGCCGACCTGGCGCTCCGAGCCCGGCAGGGTCACCGCGCTGCCGGGCGGCGGCAGCCGGTTCTCCGAGCCGTCGAGGTGCAGGAGAGTGAGCCGGCGCGGCGGACGACCGAGCGTGTGCACCCGCGCGACCGTCTCCTGGCCGCGGTAGCAGCCCTTCTCGAGGTGCACGGCCGGACCGATCCAGCCCACCTCGTTGGGGATCGTGCGGTGGTCGGTGTCGATGCCGAAGCGAGGCTCGCCGCGCTCGATGCGCAGCGCCTCGAAGGCCCAGAGGCCGGCAGCGGTGCCGGCCGCGGCGGCGTACTCCTCGAGGCGGTCGCGCGGCACGAGGTCGTAGGTCGCCCCGTTCCCCGTCACCCGCCAGGCCACGGCCACGTCGTCGGTCACCAGGCTCACCTCGACACGCATCATGAACCGCATCCGGTCCAGGAAGTCGGCGAGCGACCGGCCGGCGCCCGGCTCGGTGTGCGCGACGAAGGTGGTGCCGTCGTCGACGCCGTGGAAGGCGTGCTCGACGTGGCCCTGCGGGCTGAGCACCAGCGCCTGGGTCCACACCCCGGGCGCGAGGCCCTCGAAGTACTGCGTGGTCAGCGAGTGCAGCCACGTCAACCGGTCCGGACCCTCGATGCGTACGACGTCGCGGTGCGACAGGTCGACGAAACCGTCACCGGAGACCAGACGACGCTGCTCGCCGTGGAAGGAGCCGTAGTGGGCCGCGACCGGGGCGTCGATGCCGTCGCCGGCGACGGCGCCCGGCAGGCCGAGGAGCGGGGAGGTCATGCGGGGTCTCCAGACGGTGGGGGACAGTCGGTGCAGCGGCCGAAGATCGCCAGGTGGCCCAGGTCGACCTCGAAGTCGTGCTCGCGCCGCAACGTCTCGAGCAGCGCGGCCACCACACCTGGGTCAACGGATCGGACCCGGTGGCAATTCCGGCAGACCAGGTGGAAGTGCTCCGGCTCTCGGGTCGAGTGGTACGTCGGCGCCCGGTCGCTGAGGTGGGTGTGGCGCACCAGCCCGAGCTCCTCGAGCACCTCGAGGGTGCGGTAGACGGTCGACGCGTTCACCGCGCTGGCCCGTGTCCGGACGGCCGCCAGGACCTCGTCCGGCGTCGCGTGGCCCAGCTCCTCGACCGCGCCGAGGATCAGCTGGCGCTGCGGGGTCAGCCGGTAGCCGCTGCCCCGGAGCCGCTGCGCGAGCTCGTCGACCATCAGGACCTCACGCGCGCTGGAGCCGCGCCCACAGGTGCGGCTGGAGCTCCTGGTCGACGGCGGCCATGTCGAAGGCGTATAGGAGGTCGCCCTCCACGTTGCCGTACATCCGCGAGCCGGCGGTCACGTGCTTGGCGGTCTCGGTGTAGCCGACACCGGCGGTGTGCATCTCCACCTTGCCGGCATCGGCGGCGCCGTACCAGATCTCGGAGAAGCCGATGTTGTGCGAGAGCAGGAACTCGACCTTGCCCGGCTCGGGGCAGCGCAGGAAGCCCGACTCCATGGCGGCGTCGCGGACGAACTCGCCGTCCTCGTCGACGATCCAGGCGCGGGACATGTAGTGGAAGAACGGGCGGCCGTCGTGGGTGAAGATCAGCTCCTGGCCGAACTGGAACTTCTCGATCGTGGGGTAGTCGCCGTGACCGTTGCCGCGCCACGTGCCCAGCAGCCAGGCGACCGGGCCGCAGTTGGGGTGCAGGTTGTCGGGGAGCTCGAAGGGCATGGTCCGAGTCTAGGGTGAGCCCATGCCGCGCTCACTGGTCGTCAAGGTCACCTGCGGTGCGGAGGACGCCGAGCGCGCCAACCAGGCGTTCACCGTCGCCGCCGCCGCCGTCGCCGCGGGAGCCGACGTCTCCCTGTGGTTGACCGGGGAGGCGGCCTGGTTCGCCGTGCCGGGGCGGGCCGAGGCCTTCGCGCTGCCGCTGGCCACGCCGCTGTCCGACCTCCGCGACGTGGTCTTGGCCGGGGGGCGGCTCACCGTCTGCTCCCAGTGCGCCGCCCGACGCGAGCTGACCGCTTCCGACCTGGTGACCGGCGCGACCATCGCGGGGGCCGCCGTCTTCGCCGAGGAGATCCTCGGCGACGGCGTGCAGGCGATCGTCTACTGACGCTGGGGCACCGCAGGCTGACCGCCCCGCGTCGGCGACACCCACCGTTCACGATCCGGTGACAGACTCACCCCATGTCCGACACCACGTCCCTCCCGACCAGCGTGGGAGCCTCCGTCGAGGACGGCCCGACGACCGAGCCGTTCGGACACCCCCCGGACACCTTCGACGTCGAGCCGCCCTACGTCCCGGACGCCGACGAGATCGCGGCCGTCGAGAAGTTCCACGACCGGTTCCTCGACCGCGAGCTGTCGTGGCTGCGCTTCAACCAGCGCGTCCTCGAGCTGGCCGAGGACCCCTCGCTGCCGCTGCTCGAGCGCACCCGGTTCCTGGCCATCTTCGCGAGCAACCTCGACGAGTTCTTCATGGTCCGCGTGGCCGGCCTCAAGCGCCGCATCGCCGCCGGAGTCGCCGTACGGGCCGCGAGCGGCCTGCTCCCCCGCGACCAGCTCGAGCTGCTCTGGGACCGCGGCCGCGAGCTCATGCAGCGCCACGCGCTCGCGTTCAACGACCAGGTCATCCCCGAGCTGCGTGGCGAGGGCATCGAGATCGTCCGCTGGTCCGAGCTCGACCGGGAGGAGCAGAAGGTCTGCAAGAAGCTCTTCAAGGACCGCATCTTCCCCGTCCTGACCCCGCTGGCCGTCGACCCGGCCCACCCCTTCCCCTACATCTCCGGGCTCTCGCTCAACCTCGCCGTCGTGGTGCGCAACCCCAAGTCCGGCACCGAGCACTTCGCCCGGGTCAAGGTCCCGCCGATCTTCAGTCGCTTCGTGCCGGTGGGCAACCAGCGCTTCGTGCCGCTCGAGGACGTCATCGGCGAGCACCTCAAGAAGCTGTTCCCCGGCATGGAGGTGCTCCAGGCCCACACCTTCCGGGTGACCCGCAACGAGGACCTCGAGGTCGAGGAGGACGACGCGGAGAACCTGCTCGCCGCCCTCGAGAAGGAGCTGTTGCGCCGTCGCTTCGGCCCGCCGGTCCGCCTCGAGGTGGAGGAGTCGATCGACCAGACCGTCCTCGACCTGCTCGTCTCCGAGCTCGGCGTCACCCTCGAGGAGGTCTCCCGACTCCAGGGCCCCCTCGACCTCCGGGGCCTGCACTCGATCGCCGACCTCCCCCGCGAGGACCTCAAGTACCCCGCCTTCCTGCCCTCGACCCACCCGCAGCTCGCGGAGGTCGAGACCGCCAAGCCGGTCGACGTGTTCGACGCCGTACGCCGCCAGGACGTCCTGCTGCACCACCCGTACGACTCGTTCGCGACCTCGGTGCAGCGGTTCCTCGAGCAGGCCGCCGCCGACCCGCACGTGCTCGCGATCAAGCAGACGCTCTACCGCACCTCGGGCGACAGCCCGATCATCGACGCCCTCGTCG
This sequence comes from Nocardioides sp. P4_G4, assembly GCF_056401085.1. Taxonomy (NCBI): domain Bacteria; kingdom Bacillati; phylum Actinomycetota; class Actinomycetes; order Propionibacteriales; family Nocardioidaceae; genus Nocardioides; species Nocardioides sp. P4_G4. The sequence continues at coordinate 2,704 of NZ_JBFUKA010000074.1, read as the reverse complement.
ACGCCGCGGAGGCCGGCAAGCAGGTGCTGGTGATCGTGGAGATCAAGGCCCGCTTCGACGAGTCCAACAACATCCGCTGGGCCCGCAAGCTCGAGCAGGCCGGCTGCCACGTCGTCTACGGCCTCGTCGGCCTCAAGACCCACTGCAAGCTGTCGATGGTGGTCCGCGACGAGCCGGACGGGATCCGCCGCTACACCCACATCGGCACCGGCAACTACAACCCGAAGACCGCGCGGCTCTACGAGGACATCGGCCTGCTCACCGCCGACCCCGCGGTCGGCGAGGACGTCGCCCACCTCTTCAACAACCTGTCCGGCATCAGCCGCAACACGACGTACGACAGTCTGCTCGTCGCCCCCGACAGCGTCCGCGACGGCCTGATCACCCAGATCCACGCCGAGGTCGCCAACCACCAGGCGGGCCGCACGTCCGGGATCCGGATCAAGGCCAACTCGATCGTCGACGAGGCGATCATCGACGCGCTGTACCTCGCCTCCCAGGCGGGCGTGCAGGTCGAGCTGCTGATCCGCGGCATCTGCGCGCTGCGTCCCGGGGTGCCCGGCCTCTCGGAGACGATCCGGGTCCGGTCCGTGCTGGGCAGGTTCCTCGAGCACAGCCGGGTCTTCTGGTTCGCCAACGACGGGGAGCCGCTCGCGTGGATCGGGTCGGCCGACATGATGCACCGCAACCTCGACCGTCGGGTGGAGGTGCTGGTGCGCCTGCCCGGCGTGCGCAAGGTGGCCGAGGTGGGCGCCCTGCTGGACCTGGCGTTCGACGCCGACACCTCCGCGTGGCACCTCGAGGCGAGCGGCGAGTGGGCGCTCAACGACGGCACGGTGCACCTGCAGGAGGCCCTCATCGCCAAGCAGCGGCGCCGCCGCTGACACGCGATTGCCTCCGGGGCATCACGAACCCCTAGCATGTGGGTCGTTCTTCCCCCCGTCCCCCGGAGTTCTCCGTGCGTTTCAAATTCCGCCCCGTCGACAGCTCCTTCTACGACCTCTTCAGCGAGGCCGCGTCGCACCTCGTCGTGGGCTCCGGCCTGCTGGCCGAGATGCTCAGCGAGGGCAACGACCGTGAGGCCGTCGCCCAGCAGATGCGCGAGGCCGAGCACGCCGCCGACGAGACCACCCACGCGATCGTCCGCCGGGTCAACAGCACCTTCGTGACGCCGTTCGACCGCGAGGACATCTACTCCCTCGCGAGCGCTCTCGACGACGTCATGGACATGATGGACGAGGCCGTCGACCTGGTCCTGCTCTACAAGGTCACCACGTTGCCCGCGGAGACCTCCGAGCAGGTCGAGGTCCTCCAGCGCTGCGCCGAGCTCACCGCCAGCGCCATGCCCGGCCTGCAGTCGATGAGCTCGCTCGACGACTACTGGATTGAGATCAACCGCCTCGAGAACGCCGGCGACCGCAGCTACCGCCGCATTCTGGCCAACCTCTTCAACGGCGACTACGACGCCATCGAGGTCATCAAGCTCAAGGATGTGGTGGAGTCCCTCGAAGGCGCGATCGACGCCTTCGAGAAGGTCGCCAACATCCTGGAGCAGATCGCCGTCAAGGAGTCCTGACGCCAGATGGAGATCGCGATCATCGTCGCGGTGGTCGTCGTTGCGCTCGTCTTCGACTACACCAACGGCTTCCACGACGCCGCCAACGCCATCGCCACCTCGGTGTCGACCGGTGCGCTCACCCCGCGCATCGCGCTCGGCATGGCCGCGGTGATGAACTTCGTCGGCGCCTTCCTCGGGCAGAAGATCGCCCACACCGTCTCCGACGTCATCGATCCGGGCACGGGCACCTCCGGGCTGGTGGTCGTGCTGTGCGGCCTCCTGGGCGCCATCTCGTGGAACCTCATCACCTGGCGCTTCGGCCTCCCCTCGTCCTCTTCGCACGCCCTCATCGGGGGTCTCGTCGGTGCCGCCCTCGCGGCCGGGGCGACTGCTCACTGGAGCGTCGTCATCGACAAGGTCGTCATCCCGATGTTCCTCTCGCCGGTCGTGGCCTTCGGGCTCGGCTTCGCGGTGATGCTGGCGATCATGTGGATCTTCCGCAGCGCCAACCCGTCGAAGGCCCACCGCGGCTTCCTGGGGGCGCAGACGGTCTCGGCCGCCGCGATGGCGCTCGGCCACGGCCTCCAGGACGCCCAGAAGACGATGGGCGTGATCTTCCTGGCGCTGCTCACCGGCGGCTACGTCTCCGAGTCCGACGGCCTCCCGCTCTGGGTGATCATCTCGGCCGCGACCGCGATCTCCCTCGGCACCTGGTCCGGCGGCTGGCGCATCATGCGCACCCTCGGCCGCCGCATCATCCACCTCGACCCGGCACGCGGCTTCGCCGCCGAGTCGGTCGCCGCGTCGGTGCTCTACACCACGGCGTACGTCTTCGAGGCCCCGATCTCCACCACCCACACGATCACCTCCGCGGTGATGGGCGTGGGCGCCACCAAGCGGCTCTCCGCCGTGCGCTGGGGCGTCGCCCGGTCGATCCTGACGGCCTGGGTGCTGACCTTCCCGGCCGCCGCCCTCGTCGCCGCTCTCTGCTACTGGATCTTGCACATCTTCCTGCCCTGATCCCCCGCTCGGCCCGCTCGGGGCGCTCGGCCCGCGGGTGATCCGCTCGCGGGCTCCGGTCGTCCGCCCCCGCTCGGGGTCCCCGTTCTCGGGGTAGTCCGTGACGTTTGGCCCCCGGAATCACGA
>NZ_JBFUKA010000073.1:0-22361 GCF_056401085.1 Nocardioides sp. P4_G4 | reverse complement strand
ACCGAGGACGAGATGCCGCTGGCCGGGCTGGTCGTCAACCGGGCCAGTCCCGCGGCCCGCTCGGACCTCTCGGCCGACGCGGCCGCGGCGGCCGCGGACCGGCTCATGGCCTCGACGTCGGAGTCGACGACGGCAGGGCTGCTGCGGCTGCACGCCGACCGGGTGCGGATGGTCGAGCGGGAGGCGCACCTGCGCGAGCGCTGGGCGACCGCCCACCCGGGGGTGGAGACGACCGTCGTGCCCGCCCTGGCGACCGACGTGCACGACCTCGACGGCCTGCGCCGCATCGGGGACCTGCTCGCCGGCGAACCCGCCGACTGACGCCTCAGACGGTGGCGACGACCTTGACGTGCTCGATACGCGCGGTCTCCAGCACGGTGCGCCACGACGCGGTCGGGCGACGACGCAGCAGGGCCCGGCGCTCGCGCTCGGTCATGCCGCCCCAGACACCCCACTCGATCTGGTTGTCGAGGGCCTCGGCGAGGCACTCGGTGCGCACGGGGCAACCGGCGCAGACCTGCTTGGCCTTGTTCTGCTCCGCGCCGCGCACGAACAGCGCGTCCGGGGTGTCCTGCTTGCAAGCCGCTCGCGGCGCCCAGTCCTCAACCCACATGTCGTTCCCCACATTCGTGGGCCTGTGCTGGTCACCCCCATAGCGACCATTCACGACCCGAGGTCAAAGGTATGTACCAGTGAGAGGTTGAGATAGGCACCATTTGGCTCAATTCACCTGGTCCTTTGTGACTAGTCCCCGCTCGCGCGAAGTGGGGGTGTGCTAGTCCCCTCCCGTACATTGGGCCGCATGTCCACGCCCTCCTCCCGACCTGACTCGGGTCGCTCGACCGCCCGGACCGTGGCCTCGCACCTCGCTGTGATGGCTGTCGTGTCGGCGATCCTCGGCGTCCTGGTCGCCGGCCTGGCCATCCCGTTCGCGGGGGTCGTCGGCGTCGGGGCCAAGAACGTGAGCAAGGGGATGGTCAACCTCCCCGCGGAGCTCGAGGCCAAGGAGCTGGCCCAGAAGACGCGCATCTACGACGTCAACGGCAACCTCATCGCCTCGCTCTACGACCAGAACCGCATCAACGTCCCGCTGAGCCAGATCTCACGCAAGATGGTGCAGTCGATCGTCGGCATCGAGGACTACCGCTACTACAACCACGGCGCCCTCGACATCCGCGGCACCCTCCGCGCGTTCGTCACCAACCAGGCCAGCGGCTCCGTGCAGGGCGGCTCGTCGATCACCCAGCAGATGGTCAAGCAGACGCTGCTGACCCAGGCGGAGTCCAAGAAGGAGGCGGCGGCCGCCACCGACGACACCTACGCCCGCAAGCTGCGCGAGCTGCGCTACGCGATCGCCTTCGAGAAGAACTACTCCAAGGACTGGATCCTCGAGCGCTACCTCAACATCGCCTACTTCGGAGACGGGGCGTACGGCGTGCAGTCGGCGGCTCGCCACTACTTCTCCAAGAACGCCAAGAACCTCAACTACGTGCAGGGCGCCCTGCTCGCGGGCCTGGTCAAGAACCCCACGGGCTACGACCCCACCAACTCCCCCGAGCGGGCCCTCAACCGGCGCAACGTCGTCCTCGACCGGATGGCACAGCTGGGGGTCATCGACCGGGCCAAGGCCGACAAGCTCAAGGAGCGCAAGCTCGGCCTCAAGATCGAGCGCTCGCCCAACGGGTGCCAGCAGTCCCAGGCACCGTTCTTCTGCGACTACGCCATCAACTACCTGATGAAGGACAAGTCCCTCGGCGACACCGCCAAGGACCGCCGGCGCCTGCTCCAGTCCGGCGGCCTGACGATCCGCACGACGCTGGACCTCGACTACCAGAAGGCCGCCGACCAGGCCGTCTCCGCCCACGTCCACCCGACCGACCAGGCCATCGGCGGGCTCGCCATGGTCGAGCCCGGCACCGGCTACGTGAAGGCACTGGCCCAGTCCCGCCCGATGGGCAAGGACAAGGCCAACGGCCAGACCTACCTCAACTACGTCGTCCCCAGGAAGTACGGCGACGCCAACGGCTTCCAGGCCGGCTCGACGTTCAAGGTCTTCGTCCTCGCCTCCGCCATCAACCAGGGCATCCCGCTCAGCACCTCCATCCCGTCGCCGGACAGCCTGGACCTCCCCGACTCCTCGTTCGAGACGTGCGACGGCCCGTACGCCGGCAGCGGCTCCTGGCCGGTCTCCAACTCCACGGGAGCGGGCACGTTCAACCTCTACACCGGCACCCAGGAGTCGGTGAACACGTTCTTCGCCCAGCTCGAGCAGCGCACGGGCATGTGCGAGCCGATCGCGCTCGCCGAGGACATGGGCATCGACCTGCCCAAGAGCCAGCAGGTCCCCTCCTGGATCCTGGGCATCTCGGACTCCAACCCGCTCACCATGGCTGAGGCCTACGCGACCTTCGGGGCCCGCGGCATCCACTGCGACTCGCTGCCGGTCACCTCGGTCTCCGACGCCGACGGCAACCTGGTCAAGGACTACCCCAAGAGCTGCGAGACCGTCATGCCGGGCGCGACGGCCGACGCCGTCAACGACGTGCTGCGCGGGGTGATGGAGCCCGGCGGCTTCGGCCAGAACATCGCCATCGACAAGCCGTCGGCCGGCAAGACGGGCACCAACAACGACAACATGTCCGTGTGGTTCGTGGGCTACACCCCCGAGATCGCGAGCGCCGCGATGGTCGCCGGCGCCGACCCGCTCGGCAACTGGGTGACGCTCAACGGCCAGTCGGTGGGAGGCTCCTACATCTCCAGCGCGTTCGGCTCCACCGTCGCCGGCCCGATCTGGGGCGAGGCGATGGCCGCCATCTCCTCCAAGCTCGACTACACCGACTTCACCGCCCCCTCCGGCGACCAGATCGCCGGCGTCCTCACCGGGGTGCCCGACGTGAGCGGGATGACGCAGGACGCCGCGACCCAGGCGCTGGAGTCGGCGGGCTTCGTCGCCAGCGTCGGCGGCGTCGTCAACTCCGAGGTGCCGGAGGGCCTGGTCGCCTACTCCTCGCCCGGCGGCGGCACATCCCTGAGCAGCGGCGACACCGTCGTCATCTACCCGTCGACCGGTTACGTCCCGCCCCCGCCCGCGCCCAGTGGTGGCGACAACGGCGGTGGCGGAAACGGCGGTGGCGGAAACGGCGGCGGTGGCAACGGGAACGGCAACGGCAACGGCGGCCGGGGCAACGGCAACGGGWACGGCAACGGCAACCGCTGACCGACCGGGCGGTCGGACGCGTCAGCCGAGCTGGCGGCGTACCTCCGCGGCGACGGCACCGCCGTCGGCCCGGCCCTTGACCTGGGGGCTGACCACACCCATGACCTTGCCCATCGCCCGCATGCCCTCCCCGGCCGCGCCGGTCTGGGCGATGGCGGAGGTGACGAGGTCCGCGATCTCGGCCTCGCTCAGCTGCGCGGGCAGGTAGTCGGCGAGCACCTCGCCCTCGGCGGCCTCCTTGGCGGCCATCTCCGGGCGGTTGCCCTGCTCGAAGGCGACCGCCGCCTCCCGGCGCTTCTTGGCCTCGGACGACAGGACGCCGATGATGTCGTCGTCGGTGAGCTCGCGCTGCTCCTTGCCGGCCACCTCGGCGTTGGTGATCGCCGTGAGGACCATCCGCAGGGTGGAGGAACGCACCTCGTCGCGGGCCTTGATCGAGGTGGTCAGGTCGGCGCGCAGGCGGTCCTTGAGGGAGCTCATGGGGTCATTGTGGCAGCCTTGCCGGGTGCCCCTCCTCCCCTTTGCCCGCCGCGCGCTCGAGGTCGGCCTCCCCGTCGGGCTCGGGGCCGGGACGGCCCTGGCGACGTACGCCGCGTGGGAGGCACGGCAGTACACACTGCGCGAGGTGAGCGTCCCACTGCTTCCTGCCGGGCACCGGTCGCTGCGGGTGCTGCACCTCAGCGACATCCACATGGCCCCGGACCAGCACGCCAAGCAGGCGTGGCTGCGCGACCTGGCCGAGCTCGCTCCCGACCTGGTGATCGACACCGGCGACAACCTCGCCCACATGCGGTCGGTGCCGGCCGTCCTGGATGCCCTCGGTGGCCTTCTCGAGCGTCCGGGCATCTCGGTGTTCGGCTCCAACGACTACTTCTCGCCGGGCTGGCGCAACCCCGCGCGCTACCTGATGCCGGACACCGGGCACCGCAACACCCACACGCCCGAGCTGCCCTGGCGCGACCTCAGGGACGGCCTGGTCGACGCCGGCTGGCTGCACCTGCGCAACGAGCGCGCCTCCCTCACGGTCGGGGACACGACCTTCGCGCTGGCCGGCGTCGACGACCCGCACCTGAAGTACGACGAGCTGACCGCCGTGGCCGGCCCGGCCGACCCCGGCGCGGACGTGCGGCTCGCGATCACCCACGCGCCGTACCTCCGTGTCCTCGACCAGTTCGCCGGCGACGGGTACGACGCCATCGTCGCCGGCCATACGCACGGCGGCCAGGTGTGCCTGCCCGGGTACGGCGCCCTCACCACGAACTGCGACCTCGACCGTGCGCGGGCCAAGGGGTTGCACCGCCACCCGGCGGACTCCCGTCCGGGTGACCCCGGCTCGTCGTGGCTCCACGTCTCGGCCGGTATCGGCACCAATCCCTACATCCGGCTGCGGGTCGCCTGCCGACCGGAGGCCACCTTGATGACGCTGACGACACGCCCCGAGCCGGCATGATCCCCCCACCCCGTCGCCCCCACCGATCCCGATTTCGGACGGGTCCGACCGCTCGGGTATGCTCGCCGTGCTTCRCAGCCGGTCACCGGTTCGGAGCGGATCGGGCTGTGGCGCAGCTTGGTAGCGCGCCTCGTTCGGGACGAGGAGGCCGCAGGTTCAAATCCTGTCAGCCCGACCATGTGATCTCGCAAGAGACGCCAAGGATCCGAACCCTCCACGAGGGTTCGGATCCTTCGCACGTCGGGGCGGGACGCCCCTTGGTCGGGCGTCAGCTCAGGAGGAACGAGTCGACGCCCACGTAGGGTCTGCCCGCGGTCCCCTCCACGACCACCCTGACGGTGTGCGTGCTGCTCGAGCCGAAGTTGAACCAGGCGACCACCGTGCGATAGCCGGCCGTGGCCCGGTAGTTGTCGATCGTGAACTGGTACGTGCCGTCGAGGTAGACGTACGCACGACCGCCCTGCGGACCCTGGGTGCCGACCAGCCCGAAGTTGGTCCCGGTGACCTGGACCGTCATCTGGGCGTTGGCCTGGCTGCTCTCGTAGCTCTGGCCGTTCATGTACGCGGCGTCGGAGTAGCTGGTCCAGCTGCCGGCGTACGCCGCGACGCTCTCCGCGTAGTTCTGGGGCGTGAACTGCGCGCTCAGCGACCAGTCGCTCAAGTTGCCCGCGGCGTCGTACGCAGCGACCGCGAACTGGTACGACGACCCGAACGCCAGGTTGTAGGTCACGCTCGTCTGGGTGTCGCCGATCGGCAGCTCGAGCCAGTCACCGCCGTCGGCCCGGTAGTAGAGGACGTACTTGCTCACCCCGACGTTGTCCGTGCCTCCCCAGGAGAAGGTCATCGGCGCCTGGGCGTTGTTGGCCACGTAGCTGACCGCGAACTGCTTGCTGAACGAGGTGATGGTGGGGCTGACCGAGTCGCCACCGCCGCTGGAGGACGCGACGAGTCCGTGGGCGAAGGTCGCCTCGTAGAGGTCGCGGCGCACGGCGTCCCACGTCATGTAGACGTAGCCGCCCACGCCGCGGTCGGTGCCCCAGGAGTTCTGGATGAAGAGCCCGTTCGCGTCGTAGCCCAGCGCGAGCATCTCGTGCAGGCCGTTGGTGAGGGCACCGGTGCCGGCGTACCAGCCCGACCGGTAGGTGTTGAAGTCCTGGCGGACACGGAAGGCGATGGCCACCGGCTGACCGGCGGCCAGCCGGCCCTTGAGGGCCTCGATCTCCGTCGGGGTCGTGCCCACGGTGTCGCCGCCGAGGCTGCCCGCGTGCCGGAAGATCGTGTCCCAGCCGCTGATGCGGTAGCTGGCGGCGTTGGCCGTCTGCGCGGCGTTCGGCCGGGTGTTCCACGTCGACGCCCAGCCGGCCCCGTAGTGCGCGGCGGTGTCGACGCCCTGCGTCCTGAGCACCTCCAGGGCGTCCTTCGCGTACGACCCCGACGGCTTGCCGGCCGCGTCGAGGCCGAGATAGGTCTGGGAGTAGACGTACATCGGTGCGAACGGCACCGACTGGCCGTACTTCTGGCGGTAGTACCAGCCGACCAACCCGTACGCGGTCGTCCAGGCCACGCAGGAGTTGACGTCCCCCTGGTTCTGCACCGCCATCGCCGACCCCCGCAGGTCGACCGAGGCCGGTGCGCCTGCACCATCGCCCGCACCGGGCGCGACGTCGGCCTCGATGCCGACCTCGTCCTCGGCCAGGGGCGGTTCGGCCCCGAAGCCGAGCTGGTCGACCGGGGTGACGACCGTGTCGCTGGGCGGCACGGTAGCCCGGGCCCGGACCAGCACGGTGCGCTTCGAGGTCGCCCTGCGACCCGTCCGGTCCTTGACCACCAACGTCGCGACGTAGGTGCCGGGCCGGGGGTAGGAGTGGGAGCGGGCCACGGTCAGCTTCCGGCTGCGGATGCCCGACCCGTCGCCGTAGCTGATCCGGAGCACCCGGAGGCCGCGCCTGGCCCTCGAGCCCTGGGTGCGGAACGACGTGGCGACCCCGGCCTCGAGGGTGGCGTCACCGACGGTGAGCCTGGCCCTGAGCACCCGGCCCGCCAGCAGCCGGGCGCGGGCATCGTCGCCCATCGGCAGGGTCGGGACCCGGGTGACGCCGTCGTCGCCCCCTGCCGCGTGGAGGCGCAGGAGGCTGTGGTCGAGGACGCGTCCCTCGTCGGAGCGACCCGATGCGGGCAGACCGGTGAGTCCGACCGCCAGGACCGTGACGAGGGTCGCGGACAGGAGCCGGATGCTGCGGCGGAGGCCGCCGGACCTCGAGCGTGGGGTGGACATCGGCTACCTCCGGATCGGGCCGCGGGGGTGCGGCAACCACACGGTCGGGGCGCCGGCTGAGGGGCGGCTGAGGTGTCCGGACCAGCGGGCGGGCCGGTGTCGGCGCCGCACGCGCGGCGGATCGGGCCGGACCATGGAGGTCCGGCCCGATCCGTGGCGCGGGTGTCAGTCGCCCTTGTCGGGGCGGGTGCAGCCCGCTGCGGTGCAGGTGTCCGGCCGGGGCGCGAGCGGGGTGGCGGTACGACCCGTCGGGTTGTTGCGGTCCGGCGCCGGGGGGGCTCCGGTGACGACCGGCGCGGACACCGTGGTGACGGGCTCCGGTTGCTGCTGCGCCGGCGGCTGCTGCTGCGGCTGCTGGGCGGGAGGCGGCGTGGGCGTCTTCGTCGGCTTCGTCGGCTTCTTCGGTGGGACGTAGCGGTCCACCCTGACCGCGGCGCTGCGGGTCAGGGCCCCGACGTTGCCCTGTCCCGGACCCACCACGACCCGGATCTTCCAGCGTCCGGGCTGCCGGGCCCTGGTGCTGAGCGTGAACTTCCCGCTGCTGCGGGTGCGAGCCCTGCCGATGGTGCGCCAGTGACCACGCACCTGCCGCTGGAGGTACGTCCCGGTGCCTCTGTTGCCGGGCCGGATGCTGCCCACCACCGTGATCCGCTGGCCCTCGGTGATCCTGCTGTCCTTCAGCCGGGCGTTGATCCGCGAGGCGACGTCCACGGTCACCGTCTCGGACTGGCTGCCCTCGTAGACCGCCGAGCCGGTCGTCGAGAACCAGTACTCGGTCCGCTTCGTGGGCTGGACCGCGAAGCCCGCGTAGTACTGGGTCGTGAAGGACCCGTCCGCGACGGGGACGAAGTCGGCCTGTCCCCACGTCCTCGCCCACAGCCGACCCGGGCCGTCGTAGTACTCCGCGACGGCGCCGTTGTGGCCGTGGCTGTGGCCGAGCATCCAGAACTTCTGCTTGTAGCCGGCGACGAAGCCGGCCCCGTCGCGCACGGTCTCCCCGTCCGTCGACCACTCCAGGTGGGCCATCGACGGCGCGCCCTCGAAGTCGTACGACGACGAGGTGTTGGCGCTGCCGACCCGCAGCCGGTCCACGTAGAACGCCTCTCCGTCACAGCCCATGAGCACGCCGAGGTCGACGCCGTTGCCGTTGCCGAGGTACTGGGTGAAGGCCGGGACGGTGAACGTCGACGGCCACGTCTGCACGAAGACCCCGTTGTCGTACTGGTTCCAGGTCAGGGGCACGGACAGGAGGTTGTAGCGCCGCCAGGTCGTCGACGAGTGGGTGAGCGGAGCCCAGCCCTGCCAGTAGGTGTCCGCGTCCTGGTAGTAGCGGGCGTAGACGTGGCCCCGGCTGGATCCGGAGGGCGCGTGGAGGTCGACCTCGAAGGCACTGAGGCTGGCCGGCTCCGGCGTGAACGCGACCGGCCCCATCTCGAAGCCCGTGGAGCTCAGCTGCCACCCCAGTGCGTGGTCGCCGAGGGTCCCCGACGCCTCGGACAGGTTGGTCCGGGTCGGGGTGGGGACGACGGTCGTGCAGCTGTCGCCGGTGAGGCGCAGGTACGGCGCGGTGGGCAGCGCCGCGTGGCCCTGGACGACGTACGCCGACTCGACCGCCTGCGCCGGTGGCGCGAGCAGGGTGAGCGGCAGCAGGGCGGCGACCGCCAGGACCAGGGTTCTCCTCATGACGCCACTCCTCGACTCGTGCCGGTGCCAGGCCACCACACCCAACGACGCGGCGCTGAGGTGTCGCTGAGGCGCCACCTCAGGGCGACCTCAGCGGCCGTTGGCACCCTCCGTGGACCGCGGCCGCCGGTCGCGCCCGCCGCCGACCGAGGAGCAGGGGGCACACCCGATGCCAGTGGGACCGGAGGACCTCTCGCGGATGGCCGACGCGCTCAGGCACGTCCTGGGGGCGTCGACCGATCCCGCGCGCCCGGGCCGGCTGCGGATGGCACTCGCGGCTCGGCTGGGGCCCGAGGATTCCCACCGACTGCGTGCCCTCCTCCACCAGGTGGTGATCGCCGCGGAGGAGAACCTCCCCACCGCCCTGCGCCGGATCAGCCCCCTCACGACCGAGGCGCTGCGACGGCTGAGCACGGAGCTGGCCACGGCCCGCGGGTGGAACGAGGAGGCAGCGGAGCGCACGACGCGGGTGTGGGTCGCGGCCCTGGGGAGGGAGGATCTGGCGCACGCGGCGTGGGGTCCGTCCGCCACCGTGTCGCGCCCCGCCCCCGACACGCACCACCCCGTGCCGCTCGACGTGACCGTCGCCCCGCCCGGTCCGTCGCCCGCGCGGCTCGCCCCTGCACCTCCGCGGACACCCCACGCGACCTCGGCCGGCGCCGGCCCTCCTCCCCCGGGGACCGGATGGCCCAAGGTCCCCACCCAGCTCGCCGCCCACACCCACGCCCGGTCCGGGGAGCCCGCCCGGGGCGTGGTGCTCGCCTACAGCGGCATGAACCTGGTCCTCTGCGTGGTGCTCGTGCTCCTGCTCCTGACCGCCCTCCTCGTCCCCGTGGTCGTCTGGGACGTCACCGGGCTGCTGCTGCCCGTGGTCGGCATGCTGCTGGCCTCGCTGCTGGTCCGAGGACTGCGCCGTGGAGCGCTCGTCGCCACCGACGGCGGTCTCGAGTTCACGCCGTACGACCAGCTGCTGCGCAAGCCCCGTCCCGAGGGCGGGTTCGCCGCCCCGTGGTCCGAGGTGAGCGTGTCGGAGGGCTATGTGTCGGCGCTGCACCTTGCGGGCCACCGCGTGCAGGTGGGTCCGCGCAACCGGGCCTTCGCGCGGCTGGCCGCGACCGCGGGCGGAGGACGCTGAATGTCCCGCACCCCGCCCCGCTCAGGCCTCGAGCACGCCCCGCGTGCGACCGAAGTCGATGGTTGTCCCCAGCACCAGTCCGATGCTGCGGCCGATGGCCACGGCCTGGGCGTCGGCTCCGGGCGCGGTCACCTGCCACGGCGTGGGACCGAGGTTGCGCAGGCCCCACAGCCCGGGCCTGGTGGGGTGCGCGACCACCTCGCCCACGACCCGGTCGTAGGCGTAGTCGCGCTGCAGGTGGTGCCGCGTGACCCGGGTGCCGGCATTGAGGACCAGCACCCGGTGGTCGATGCGCAACCGCACCGGCGGGGCGATCGGCCGGTCGCAGGCCCAGCAGGCTCGCATCGGGAGGCCGTCGTCGGTGAGGTTCTCGCGACCGCAGGGGCAGAGCACGATCGAGTCGAGCAACCGCGACAGGTGCGATCGCCAGACGCCCTCACGGACGCGCCGCGCGGGATCCCGCAGCCCCGTGGTGAAGGCGCGCGTGAAGTCCTCACGCAGGTAGGCCGGATACAACGGCCAGTACTGGAGGACCGCACCGTGGATCACCGGGTCCGGAGCGTTGGAGTCGTCGACCGGATCGAAGATGAAGAGCGGGTCGGTGCCGAAGAGCGCCCGCTCGGCGTCGCGGTCGAAGCAGTCGAAGGCGAGCTCGCGCCGTCCCTGCAGCGGGTGGTGGAACATCAGCAGGTAGAAGATCAGCACGGCCAGGGAGAAGAGGTCGGTCGACGTGGACGGCTGTGCCTGGCCGCTCACGACCTCGGGGGCCATGAACCGGGACGTGCCCAGGACCCGCGCGGGCTCCTTGCCGTCGATCCCCACGTTGTCGTTGTCGCACACGAGCGGGTGCCCGGTGGTGGGGTCGAAGAAGACGTTGCCCAGGCTGATGTCGCGATAGCACAGGCCCTGCGCGTGCAGCTGGAGGAAGCAGTCCGCGAGCCCCATGCACAGCCGGGTCACCGACGAGAACGACGCGTCCGCACGACCGGTCAGCAGGTCGGCGATCGGGAGGTAGCCCGGTGGCCGGAGCGGCATCACGTAGCCGAACCCGCCGTCGGGGCCATCGATCACCTCGATGGGCCACAGGAAGGCGTCCGAGGGTGCCGGCACCTGGGCCAGGCGCGTGAGGGCCGCGTGCTGGGCGGGGTGCGCCGCCTCGGCGCGGTACCACTTGAGGGCCAGTCGGCGGACGTCGCCGGCGTCCTGCGCGTCGAGCGCGAACACGGCTCCCTGGCCGCCCTCGCCGAGCAGGTCCCCGACGTGCCAGCTGCCGCCGTGACGGGGCAGCACGATCCGCGTCCCTCGTGGCAGCAACCCCATCACCTCCTCCCGGCCGCATCATCACGCACCCGCGGCCGGTTGACCACCGGTCCGGTGGATACCTGCCCCACGCCGGGTACGTCGTCGTACCGCTGCCGGAGGAGGAGCCCGTGACCGAACGACCCGGGGCCCAGCTGGCGCGACGTCCCCTCCACTTCTTCCTCCTCGTCGACTGCTCGGGGTCGATGGCGGCCCACGGGAAGATGACCGCGCTCAACACGGCCGTGCGCGAGGTGCTGCCGCTGCTGGCGGAGACGTCGCAGGGCAACCCGCACGCGGACGTGTCCGTGCGTGCCATCGGCTTCTCGACCGGCGCCCGGTGGCACGTCGGCGACCCGACGCCTCCCGACGAGCTGGACTGGGTGGACCTCGAGCCCGGCGGGTACACCGACCTGGGCGCGGGGATCGACCTGCTGTGCAGCGCGCTCACCGTGCCGCCCATGGAGGAGCGGGCCCTCCCACCGGCCGTCGTCCTCGTCTCGGACGGGATGCCGACCGACGACTTCGAGGAGTCGATGCAACGACTGCTCGCGCTCCCCTGGGGCGCCCGCGCGGTCCGGATGGCGGTGGCGATCGGTCACGACGCGGCGTACGACACGCTCGCCGCCTTCATCGCCGACCCCGAGATCGAGCCCGTCACGGCCGCCAACCCCGAGCAGCTGATCATGGCGCTGCGGTGGGCGACCGCGCACGTGGCGCGCGCCGCCTCGTCGCTCGCCGCCGCGGCTCCGCCTCCGGTCCAGGTCACGGCCTGGTCGGTCCAGGACGAGGAGACGGTGTGGTGAACGAGGAGGAGCCCCTCCGCTGGCGCGGCACGACGGCCTCGCAACGCGGGTCGTCCCACGCCGGTGGCGCACCCAACCAGGACGCCGCCCGGATGCGGGCCGTCGGCGGGTCCGGCGACACGTGGGTCGTCGCGGTCTCCGACGGTCACGGAGGCGCGCGCTACGTGCGCTCGGACACCGGTGCCGCGCTAGCCGTCGAGATCGCGGTCGCCCGGGTGGCCGCGGCGCTCGACGACGACCCCGGCGCCGACCCGCTTCCCCTGCTGCAGGGTGCCGTCCCCGCCGTGGTCGCCGGGTGGCGTGCCGCCGTGTCGGAGCACCGGGCGAGCCATCCCTTCTCGGACGAGGAGACCGGCCGAGCCGGGCGGCCGCTGGACCTCGAGCCCGAGGTGGCGTACGGCGCGACCCTCCTGGTGGCGGTCGTGGGCGAGGGGGGCGTCGGCCTGGCGCAGGTCGGGGACGGCGACGCGCTGGTCCGTTCGCACGGGTTCGCCGTCCGACCCGTGCCCGGTGACGCACGGCTGGCCGCCGGGGAGACCACGAGCCTGTGCCTGCCCACCGCGGAGGCGGACTTCCGCTACGCGGCGGTGCCGGCGTCCGCGCTGCCCGACCTCGTGCTGCTCGCCACCGACGGCTACGGCAACTCCTTCGCCGACGGCGACTGGTGGCACGGACTCGTGGACGACCTCGCGTCGTACGCCGCCTCGGCCGGCTTCGACGCCCTCGAGTCCGGGCTGCCGACCTGGCTGGCCGACTCGGCCGAGGTGGGCGGCGACGACGTGACTGCGGTGCTGCTGGTGCGCGAGCCGCTCGCCGTGGACCCGAGTGCCGTGCGTCCCGCTCCCCAGCGTCCGCCGGCCGCCACGTCCGACCCACCCGTCGGCGCGCGCACGGGCGGGCTGGTCTCCCGCACGCGGGAGCTGCCCACCGGCCCGGCGGAGGTCGCGTCGTCCCCCCGTCGCCGGCACCGTACGGCGCTTGCCGTGCTCGGCGTCGTCGCCGTCGTCACGGCGGTGCTCGTCGCCGTACGGCTCGTCGGTGCGTCCAGCTCGCCCCGGCAGGAGCAGCCGTCGACACCCGGCACCTCCTCCACGTCGCCCACCTCCGCCGTCCGGGGCCCGGCGACGTCCGAGCCCCGGGGACCGCGACGTGGCGGAGCCGGGAAGGGGTCGGGGGACGGGACCGGGTCCGGGTCCGGCGCACCGAGCACGACGCCGGGCACGACGCCGGGCACGACGCCGGGCACGACGCCGGGCGAGGCCGGCCCCGGTGACGCCGAGGACCCCGGAAGCGCCGAGGACGAGGCGCCACCCGCCCCGGACGGACCGGGACCCGGGTGAGGCGCGCGCGGCTCGGCGTACGACGCCCTCAGCCGGGCCTCAGCGCAGATCGAGAGTCTCTGACCACTCCCCCGATCGGGGGAACCCGACACGACACGGAGGTAGGACGATGGCACGAATCGGTGGAGAGCTCGAGCAGCTGGTGACCCTGCGGGGCGTCTTCGAGCGCGAGTCAGGAACCGTCGACGAGCTCACGCGGACCATCCGCGGCCAGCTCGCCGGCACGAGCTGGGAAGGTCCGGCGGCGGACCGCTTCCGGCAGATGTGGGACGCGGAGTTCGAGCCCAACCTGTCCAAGCTCCGCACGGCGCTCCAGGACGCGGCCATGGAGGTCTCGCGTCGTCGCGAGGCCCTGATGCAGGCGGGCAGCTGACGATGACCCTCGTGACCGGCGACCCCGCCAGCATGCGGGCCGCAGCCGCCCAGCTCCGCGCCAACGCGGAGACGCTGAGCGGGGTCGCGGCACAGGTGGACGGCAGCGTCGTGGGCATGACGTACGCCGGTCCTGCCGCGGACCGGTTCCGGGGGTCGATCGCCACCCAGAGCGGCAAGCTCCGGGCGGTCTGCGCCCGGATGGTCAACACGGCCGACACGCTGATGCGTCAGGCCGCCGTCGTGGAGGAGCAGACGCTCCTCGCCGCCGCACAGGAGAGGTACTGACATGACCGAGCTCCTCTGGCGGGCCCCCGCCCGCCTCTCGCTGTCCGGCCCCGCGGGGTGGGCCCCGGCCCAGCAGGTCGAGGTCCACCACCGCGACGGCGACGCCCTCGTGCGGGTCGAGACCTGGCCCGTGGACGGGTCCGCGGACCTCGACGCGCTCGCCGGGGCGCACGTCGCRGCCCCCGAGGGCGCCGAGGACGGCGGGCTCCACCGGGCGACCGTGCTCGGCTCGGAGGACGGCCGGCAGCGTGTCCTCACGTGGGCCGACGCCGACGGCGGACGCCACACCGCGACCCTGAGCTACGTCCTCGAGCGCGGCCGGGTGGTCGCGATGACCTCGGTGGTGCCGGCGGCCGACCCGGCCAAGGCCGAGCAGGCGGCGGCGATCGCGGCGTCCCTGTCCCTGACCTCACCCCTGGACCTGCCCACCGACGACCTCCCCCTGCGTCCGGCCGCGATCGACACCGCGGCCCTGCGGAGCGCGTGGCTCACTGGCGTCGAGCCGGACCCCGGTCCCTGGCACACCATCACCGTCGAGGAGTCCTTCGCCGCGGCCCGCCACTTCGGCGTGCCGATGCTCCCGGGGGCCGACACCGCCGCGTGGTCGATGCTCGACCCCGGCCAGCGGGACCTGGCAGCCGCCGTCGCCTGGCGCAGCCTCCGGGCGCGCGGCGCCGAGGACGACCCGGCGCTCGCCGAGGCGCTGTCGCTGGCCGCCAGCCACGACACCATCGTGGTCCTCACCTCCGGCGCCGAGCCTCCGGGTACCCGGTGGTTCGCCCTGCGCCCCGACCGGGCGGTCGAGGTGGTGCCCGGACCGGAACCCGGCCTCATCCGGCTGCGCACGTTCGACACCCCCGCCCTGGCGGACCTGGTCATCGCGTCCACGCCCACGAGTTCCGAGGTCGGCGCCTCCAGCGTCTACCGCGAGCACGGCCGCGTCGTCGGACGCGAGGCCACCTGGTTCACCGACGTCGACGACGCCGACCTCGTCCGCGGTGCGCTGGCCGGCCTGCTGCCCGAGGACAGCGGTCCAGGTCCGGACCGATGAGCGCCATCTGGATCGACCCGGTCGAGCTGGCCGCCGAGTCGGCGCTGCTCGGCGAGCTCGGCGCACGCGTCCAGGAGACCGTCACCGGCACCCGCACGTCGTGCACGTGCGAGGTGCCACGCTCCCTCGTCGGCTGGCTCGACGAGGAGCTGAGGGCGATCACGGTCGAGGCCCTCACCGCCACCGTCGGCCTCCTCCTGGAGGCGATGGAGCTGCAGCTGCGTGCCGACGGCGTCACCGCCGAGCAGTCCCTCGTCGCCGCCTCCCCTGCCCTGACGGACATCGCCACCGGGCCCGGATTCGCCGCCACCACGATGGGTGGCTTCTCGGCGTACGGCGAGACCCCCGGCCCGCTCGCGACCACCATGGGCGGGTTCTCGTCGTACGGCGAGCCGGCGCCGGCCGTGGCGACCACCGGGTGGGGAGGCCCGGGATACCTGGCCGGCGAGGTGCAAGCCGCGCCCGCTGTCCCGAGCACCGGGTGGGGCAACCCCGGGTTCGTCCTCAACCCCTATCCGGGCCCGGGCTGGCAGCCCCTGCCCCTCGGTCTCGGCCTCGGCGCGAGCGGCATCCCGGACGGCAATCTCGCCATCCGCAACATCACCGCGCCGAACGGCATCACGTTCGTCGACGACCACACCATCGTGGACCGGAGCGGCCGCAGCGGCAGCCTCGGGCAGATGGTGCGCAACCCGGAGACGGGCCAGATGGAAGTCCTGTGAGGCGGGACCGCCGCCTCAGGGGCGCCTCAGCGTCCCGGAGCATCGTCACTGAGAGGAGGAGATGACCATGAGCACTCAAGCTATCTGGATCGACCCGGTGGAGCTGACCACGACGTCGGGCGCCCTCGCCGAGCAGGCGATGCGCATCCAGGAGACCGTCACCGGGACGCGTACGACATGCACGTGCGAGGTGCCCCGCTCGCTCATCGCGTGGCTCGACGAGGAGCTCAACGCGATCACCGTCGAGGCCCTCCAGGTGGCCGTCGGCTACCTCCAGGAGGCCGTGGACTGCCGGCAGCGCGCCGTCGACCTCGAGGCTGAGCAGTCGCTCGCCCTCCAGGCGAGCGGGGCCGCCTTCGGGGTCGACGAGGCCGGCTGGATGGCCGGCGTGATCGGCGGCGCCTCGGTGATCGGCGGCACCTCGGACCTGACGAGCACGTGGCTCGGCGAGATGAGCACGACCACGGCCTTCGTCGGCGGCCAGAGCCTGTTCGACCTCAGCCCCGAGACCGCGACCACCACCATGACCATCGGCGGCCCCGGGTCCTACGAGACGTTCCTGGCCAACAACCCGCTGCTCGCCGCGGCCGAGAACCTGAAGAACACCAACCCGGGCGCGGCCAACCAGCTGTTCGGGCTGCAGAGCTCGCTGTTCCAGAGCCAGGCCGACATGAACGCCACCTGGCTGGCGCCCCAGGGTCTGAGCTACGTCAGCCCGGGCCTGTACGCCGACGACTTCGGCAGGTCCGGCAACCTCGGGCAGACCTACCGCGACCCGCGCACCGGCGACCTGGTCTTCTGACGCCGGCGGGACGGAGATGACGACGGAGGGCGGCAGCTTCCGGCCGGGCGCACGCCTGGCCGGTCGGCCGCTGCACTTCGTCTTCGTCCTCGACGGCTCGGGGTCCATGAACGCCGACGGCAAGATCACGGCGCTCAACGAGTCCATCCGCGACGCGCTCCCCCACCTGCGCGACCTCGCCGACCAGAACCCGTTCGTGCAGATCCTGGTGCGGGCCCTCGTCTTCGCCGACGGCGTGCGGTGGCACGTCGCCGATCCCACGCCGGTGCACGAGGTGGCATGGCCTCCGGTGGTCGCCGGTGGCTACACCGACCTCGGGGCCGCGCTCACCGAGGTCGGCGGCATCCTGCACGTCCCCCCGATGGACACCCGCGCCTTCCCCCCGGTCGTGGTGGTCATCTCCGACGGCCGTCCCACCGACGACTTCGAGGCCGGGCTGGCCCGGCTGATGGCCGAGCCCTGGGGCCGCCGCGCGGTCCGGCTCGCCATCGCCATCGGCACCGACGCCGACCTCGAGGTGCTGTCGGCCTTCATCGGCGACCCGTCGATCCCGCCGTTCTCCGCGCACGATCCCGAGCAGCTGGCCTACCTGGTGCGCTTCGTGTCCACGGCCGCCTCCCAGCTCGCCTCGTCCCCGGCCGGGATGGCCGAGGACAGGTCCTTCCCCACACCCCCGGACGTCCCCCAGCCCGCCGCCGGCGGGCTGCTGGTCTGGTGAGGCACCCGTGACGGAGAGGATGCGCGTCGACCTGGAGGTGTCCCGGACCGACTCGGCACCGCGGGTCGTCACCCTGACCGCGCCGTACGACGTGACCACCGGCGCGGCCCTGGACGTCCTCGGCGCGCACCTCGGCTTGCAGGGTGCCGCCGGGGCCGTGCAGGCCCGATCGCTGGTGTGCGACGCCTGGCTGGACCGACGGGTCCGCCTCGGCGACGCTGGGCTGCTGCGCGGCGAGCGGCTCTCGATCACCGTCGGCCTGACGCCGGGCTCCGCCGCGCGACCCCTGCACCGCTGGCCCGAGGGCCACGCCGGGGACCAGGAGGGGAGGGTCGCCATCAACCGGCCGCCCCGTGCCGTGCGCGCGGAGCCGTCCGACGTGGTGCCGGTCCCGACCCGTCGCCGGGTGCGGCCGGCGCGGCGGTTCCCCTGGGGAGCGATGCTGCTCCCCCTGGTGATCGGGCTGCTGCTCGTGGTCGTCACCCGCCGCTGGGAGATCGCGCTGTTCTCCCTGTTCACCCCGGTCATGGTCGCCTGGAACCACCTCGAGGAGCGCCGTGCGCGCCAGGACGAGCTGGGCGAGCACGGCCGTACCTACGAGGAGGAGTGCGCGGCCACCCTGGACCGGGTCGGGCGGGCTACCGCCGACTGGGAGCGGTGGCTGCGCGAGACGCACCCCGGGCCCGACGAGGTCCTCGAGATCTGCCGACGCCTGACCCCGCGGCTGTGGGAACGCCAGCCCGGGGACCCCGACTTCCTGCACCTGCGCCTCGGTACGGCGACCCGGGACGCCCCGGTCGAGCTCCGGGAGACGTCCGAGGCGATCGTCCCCGACACCGAGGGCCGACCCGACTACGCGAGCGCGGTCCGGGTCGCCGACGTGCCGGTGGTCGTCGACCTCCGCCGTGACGGGGTCGCGGCGGTCCTCGGCGACGGGCGCGACCTCGAACGGACCCTGGCGTGGCTGGCCGCCCAGGTGGCGGCCCTCCACAGCCCGGCCGACGTGCTGGTCGTGGCGGCCCTCGCCGGACCGGAGACGGCCGAGTGGTGCCGATGGCTCCCGCACCTCGCGCACGGGTGGCTCCCGTGCCCGCCCCTGGCCACGGACCGCCGGGCCGCGGACGCCCTTCTCGCGGCGGTCGTCGAGCTGGCGGGTCGACGACGCGCCGAGGGGCAGGGGCGTCGCGGCGGCGACGGTGCGCCGGCCCTGGTGGTGCTGGTCGACGACCGGCTGCGACCCGACCCGGCCCTGCTGGCGGCCGTCGTGGAGGCCCGGGACGTCGGCGTCACCACCGTGTGGCTCGGGACCGACGCCCGGTCCGTGCCCACGGCTGCGCCCTTCCTGCACACCGTCGCCGGGCGACGCGCGGTGCTCGTGGGCCACCGCGACGGGACCCGCCTCGACGTGTCCCCGGACACGATGGCGGGCGCGGACATGATCGACCTCGTCGGCTGCCTGGCGCCGCTCCGCGACGCCGCCGACGCCCACCGGGCCCGGTCGGTCCCCGACCGTGTCAGCCTCGAGGACCTGCTGCCGGACGTGGCCTCGCCGGTCGCCGTGCGCCGTCGCTGGGAGGCCGCACCCCTCACCCACCTGACGGCCCGTCTGGGCCTGTCGGCCGACGGACCGGTAGAGCTCGACCTCGGTCCCGAGGGTTCGCACGCGCTGGTCGGCGGCACCACCGGCTCGGGCAAGAGCGAGCTGCTGCAGACCCTCGTCGTCTCGATCGCGGCGGAGTACCCACCCAGCCGGGTCGGCTTCCTGCTGGTCGACTACAAGGGCGGCGCCGCCTTCAAGGACGCGATGCACCTGCCGCACTGCGTCGGCGTGGTCACCGACCTCGACCAGCACCTGACCCGTCGGGTCATGCAGGCGCTGGACGCCGAGATCCGGCGCCGGGAGGAGCTGCTGGCCGCCGGTGACGCCCGCGACCTCACCGAGCTGCGGCACCGCTCGCCCGGCACCGCTCCGGGGGACCTGCTGATCGTGGTCGACGAGTTCGCGACGCTGGCCAAGGAGATCCCCGCCTTCGTCGAGGGCATGGTGGACATCGCGGCGCGCGGGCGCTCGCTCGGGCTGCGGCTGGTGCTGGCGACGCAGCGTCCGGCGGGGGTCATCAACGACCGGATCCGGGCCAACGTCGGCGTCCGGGTCGCCCTACGGGTCAACGACGAGGCGGACAGCCAGGACGTCATCGGCCAGCGCGACGCGGCCCACATCCCCCGTGGCCTGCCGGGTCGGGCGTTCCTCCAGCTCCACCGCGAGCTCGTCGAGTTCCAGAGCGCGTACGTCGGCGGACCGGCCCGCGCGGGGTCCGACGCCGCGATCGAGGTGCGCGACCACGCCGAGGTTCCCGGGCGGCCGAGTCCCGTGGCGGCGGCCGGGGCCACGGTGCTGGAAGGGGTGGTCGCCGCCAGCCAGCAGGTCATGCGGCTGGGACGCTGGACCCCGCCCCACGTGCCGTGGCTGCCCGCGATGCCCGGCGTCCTCACCCGGGCCGAGCTCGCCGCCCGGGTGCCGGACCTCGACGAGGAGGCCGTGGTGCTCGGCCTCGCCGACCTCCCGGGGCAGCAGGCCCAGCGCGTCGTGGCCCTCGACCTCGAGCACCACCAGAACATGCTCGTCTTCGGCACGAGCCGCAGCGGCAAGACCACCGTGCTGCGCTCCGTGGCGGCCGGTCTGGTCGAGCACCTCGGACCGGACCGCCTGCACGTCTACGGCCTGGACTTCGCCGGGCACGGCCTCCACCTGCTCGAGGCCGCCCCGCAGTGCGCCGGGGTCGTGGGCCCCGACGAGCCCGGTCGCGTCGCCCGCCTGCTCCGGCGGCTGACCACCACCGTCGAGCAGCGCAAGCGGCTGATGGCTGCCCACGGCCTCACCGGGTTCGCCGACCTGGTCCGCACGTCCGAGGCGCCCGTCCCCCGCATCCTGGTGCTGCTGGACGGCTACGCCGGCGCCACCGCCGTCCTCGAGCGGATCGACGGCGGACGCCTGCTCGACCGGCTGGAGCGACTCATCCCGGACGGCCCCTCGGTGGGGATCCACGTCATCGTCACCGCCGATCGGCGGGCGGCCGTGCCGACCTCGCTGACCAGCGTCGTGACCACCCGCCTCGTGCTGCGGATGGCCGAGCGCGACGACTACGCCCTCCTCGGTGTGGAGACCGCGCTGGCCCGCGACGCCACCCTCGCCCCGGGCCGGGCGTTCATCCAGGGCTCCACCGAGGTCCAGGTGGCGGTCGTCGCCTCCGCCGACGCCGCGACGGAGCACCGCGCCCTGGTCGAGGCGATGGAGCGCGCGCGCCTGCGATGGCCGGGGCACGCCCCGGTCCTCGGTCGGATGCCCGACCGGGTGACCCTGGACGACCTGCCCGCACCGACCACGCCCTTCCGGCTGCCGGTCGCGGTCGGCGACGACGACGTGCAACCCGTCGGACTCGACCTGGGCGAGGGCCATGCCCTGGTCACCGGGCCGCCCCGGAGCGGGCGGTCGACCACGCTGGCCACCCTCGCGCACGCCAGCCGGCGCGCCACCGAGCCCCCGGCGCTGGCCCTCTTCCGCACCCGACGCGCCCCGCTCCAGGACGGCATCCCGTGGGACGTGGGCCCTGTCGACGTGCACGATGTCGCCCACCGCGGTCGCGCCCTGGCGGAGGTCGTCGGCCTGCTGGGGGCCGGCCGCCGGGTCCTCGTGCTCTGCGACGACGCGGACGCCTGGGACGACGCGGCGTCCGAGGCGCTGGCCGACCTGGTCCGCGCCGAGCGGGAACGCCCCCTGCGGGTGGTGGCAGCCAGTGACAACCGGTCCGCCCAGCGGGCGTACGCCGGGCTGGTGCCCGAGGTGCGCAAGTCCAAGCAGGGGGTCCTGCTGAGTCCGGACATCGAGCTCGACGGCGACGTACTTGGGGTACGTCTGCGCGCACCCCTGGAGCCCCTCGGAGCCGCAGGCCGCGGATTTCTCGTGTCGCGAGGGGTCGCGGAGCTCGTGCAGATCGCCCGAATTGAGTAGGAAGCGTCCGTTTTCCGTTCGGCCCGACACAGCGACCCCGAGCATGACGTTCGGTGCAGGACATCGAGGACAGGCGGATCGGTCATGGAGCACGAGAGCCAGGAAGCGGCCGCCGTACGGCGCCAGCTCGCACAGCTGGTCAGCACGCACGGACCGGGGATCCTCGACGACAGCAGACGAGTCCGCGCCATGCTCGCCGACTCCGTCTCCGGGGCCGTCGCCGAGACCAACCTCATCGGGCTCGCGCTCAGCTCCGGGGTGCCCGCCCGCCTGCGCGCCGCGGGTCCCGACGAGCACCGGGTCGCGCTCGCCATGGACGAGACGTCACGGGACCTCGAGCGCACCAGCTCGGTGCAGCCCGCTGACGCCCGGTGGGCCGTCGGGGTGCTCGCCGAGGCCCTCGGCCTCGTCACCGCCGGTCGGGGCACACCGCCGGTCGCGGTCCCCCCGTCGGGGGTCGACGTCGCGCCGCTCCCCGGCCCGTCCGGTCGCACACCCGGCGACCTGGTCGTACGAGCCGTGGGCCGCGAGCACGTCGCCCGGCCCGGTCAGGCGGTCACCATCGGCCGCGACCCCGACTGCACCGTCGTGCTGGACAGTCCCGCGGTGTCCCGCCGGCACGCCCAGGTGGTGGCCGGCCCGCAGGGATGGACCTTCACCGACACCGGCTCCACGCAGGGCAGCCACGTCCGCCAGCAGCGTGTCCACGACCTCGTCCTCACCGGTGAGACCGAGGTCGTGCTCGGCCAGGGACCCGAGGCGGTCCGGCTGCTGCTCGTCCCCTTCGGTGACGCCGTCACCCGCACCCCGGGGCCGCAGAGGCCGACCCCGGTCGCCACCGAGATCCCTCGCCCCGCCCAACCCGGCGGGCCGCTCGGCCCCGGACGGGCGCCGGCCACCGAGATCGTCGGCGAGCGGGCGGCTGACACCGTGACGGTGACCGTCGGCGGCGCCACCCGGGTCCTCTCGCCCGGGGCGGCCCTCACGATCGGGCGCGAGGACGACAACGACATGGTCGCGACCCACCGGACGGTGTCCCGGCATCACGCTCGCATCGAGCACGTGGGCGGGGCCTGGCACCTGCGCGACCTCGGCTCGACGTCCGGCACCTGGCTGGCCGGGCGGCGTACCAGCGATGCCGTGCTGGCGGGACGCCAGGAGGTCGTCCTCGGCGACGCCGCGCAGGGCGAGCGC
>NZ_JBFUKA010000072.1:0-24483 GCF_056401085.1 Nocardioides sp. P4_G4 | reverse complement strand
GCGTGGTGATGGTCGTGCTCGGGCTGCTCCACTTCTGCAACGTGTACGTCTTCAACTCCATCCGGCGCCGCGCGCGGCTCGAGACGCTGCGGACCCCGCCCCTGCCTCCCCAGCACTTCACGCCGACCGTCGGCCAGGGCGCCCCGGCGTACCCGGCCTGAGCGGTGCGCCTCACCGTCCTGCACGACCCCGGCTGCCCGCTGTGCCGCGCCTTCAGCGGGTGGCTCGGGCGTCAGCCGTGCCTGGTCCCGATCGACCTGGTGGCCGCGGGCTCGCCGGCCGCCCGGTCGCTCTTCCCCGCCCTGGACCACGACCGCACCCTGGCCGAGGTCACGGTCGTCTCCGACGAGGGTGCGGTGTGGACCGGCGCCCACGCCTGGGTGATGTGCCTGTGGGCCACCGCATCGCACCGGGCGCTGGCGGAGTCCCTGGCGCAGCCGTCGCGGCTGCCGCTCGCCCGGGGAGCGGCGTACCTCGCGGCGGGCATCCGCAACGCCACCACGGCCCGGCTCACCGCCGGAGGGGGTGACTACCCTGACGACTGTGCCGGATCCTGCGCCCCGCTCCCCCAAGGCTGAGCAGACCCGCCGGACCATCGTCGATGCGTCGATGCGGCTGTTCCGCAGCAAGGGCTTCGACGGCACCACGATGCGCGGGATCGCCGACGAGGCGGGCGTGTCCCTGGGCAGCGCCTACTACTACTTCGCCGGCAAGGAGCACCTCATCCAGGCCTTCTACGGCCAGATGCAGGAGACCCACCTCGTCGCCGCGGCGCAGACACTGACGGGCACGACGGCGTTCGCGGACCGGCTGGAGGGCGTGCTCGCGGCCTGGGTGGAGGTCGCGGAGCCGTACCACGAGTTCGCGGGCACCTTCTTCAAGAATGCCGCCGAGCCGACCAGCCCGCTGTCGCCCTTCTCGCCGGAGTCCAGCGCCCCCCGGGAGGCGAGCATCGCGATCTTCCGCGAGGTGGTCGAGGGCTCCGACCTCAAGGTCACGCCCGCCCTGCGCCCCCACCTCCCCGAGCTGCTGTGGCTGCTGCACATGGGGATGGTGCTGTTCTGGGTGTACGACGCCAGCGACGGCCGCCGTCGTACGCTCGCGCTCGCCCACGGCGTCGCCCCGCTCGTCGACAAGCTCGGACGACTCTCGCGGGTGCCGGTGGTGCGCGGGGTGACCACCGACCTGGTGGCGCTGCTGGAGTCGCTCAAGGCGTGAGCCCGCTGCGGCGCGGGTGACAGACTCGTGGCATGGACACCACCCGCACCCGCAGCACCGGTCTCGACCTGGCCTATCCGCAGTCCTTGGCCGTCTACGACACGTACGAGCAGGCGCAGCGCGCTGTCGACCACCTCTCCGACGAGGAGTTCCCCGTCGAGAACCTGCTCATCGTGGGCACCGACCTCAAGCGGATCGAGCGGGTCACCGGTCGCCTCACCTGGGGTCGCGTCGCCCTGGCGGGCGCGGGCTCCGGGCTGTGGTTCGGGGTGTTCGTCGGTCTCATCCTCAGCCTGTGGGTCGAGGGGAGCCTGCTGGGCATCCTCGCCTCGACCGCTGCCTTCGGGGCCGTGTTCGGTCTCGTCTGGGGCCTGATCGGGTACGCCGCGACGCGCGGGCACCGCGACTTCAGCTCCGTCACCGCCGTCGTGGCCACCCGCTACGAGGTGCTCGTCGAGCACAAGCACCGCGAGGCGGGCCACGCCATCCTGGCCGCGACGCCGGGCCTGCTGCCCGACCCGCACGCCGCGGGCTGAGCGGGCTCAGGAGCCTTCGGCGAGCTCGCGCGAGCGGTCGCGCGCGGCCTCCATGGCGGCCAGGAACGCGGCCCGCACCTTGTGGATCTCGAGCTCGCGCAGCGCCGAGGCGGTCGTGCCGCCCGGCGAGGTGACCTGTTCGCGCAGCACCACGGGGTGGGTCCCCGTCTCGCGCAGCATGGTCGCGGAGCCGTAGAGCGTCTGGATGACCAGCTCGGTCGCGGTCGCACGCGGCAGCCCGAGGTGGACGCCCGCCTCGATCATCGACTCGACGACGAAGAAGATGTAGGCCGGGCCCGAGCCGCTGATCGCCGTCACGGCGTCCATCTGGCGCTCCGGGATGCGCAGCACCTTGCCGGTCGAGGCCATCAGCGACTCCGCCTCGGCCAGGTGCCCGTCGTCGCAGTGCGAGCCGGGGGAGATCGCGGCCATCCCCTCGTCCACCAGCGCGGGGGTGTTGGGCATGACCCGTACGACCGCCACACCCTCGGGCACGCGCGACTCGATGAAGGCGGTGGTGATGCCCGCGGCCAGGCTGACGAGCAGCTGGCCGGGACGCAGCTCCGCGGCGATCTCGTCGAGGACCGACGCCATGTCCTGCGGCTTCACGACCAGGGCGACCGTGTCGGCCTTGCGGGCCGCCTCGGCGTTGGAGACGACCGCGACGCCGTACTGCTCCTCGAGCTCGCGGGCCCGCTCGGGCCGCTTCTCGCCGACCAGCAGGTTGTCGACGCGGCGCCCGGCGCGGACCAGCCCTGAGAGCAGGGTCTCGCCCATGACGCCGGCCCCGATGATCGCGGTCTGGGACATGTTCACTCCGCTCGGTTGTCGGGGGCCCACGGGAGTGGAGCCCCCGTGCGTCTACTTCTTGGAGATCAGCGAACGGAGGAAGAAGGTGAGGTTCTGCGGACGCTCGGCCATCCGCCGCATGAGGTAGCCGTACCACTCCTCGCCGTAGGGCACATAGACGCGCACGGTCTCACCGGTCCCCGCGAGGCGCTTCTGCTCCTCCGGGCGGATGCCGTAGAGCATCTGGAACTCGTAGGTGCCCGGGCGGCGGCCGTAGCGGCTCGCGAGGGAGGAGGCGATCTGGATCATCCGCGGGTCGTGGCTGGCGACCATCGGGTAGCCCTGGCCGGCCAGCAGCACCTTGAGGCAGCGGACGTAGGACTTGTCGATGTCGAGCTTGTCCTGGAAGGCGACCGACTCGGGCTCGTGGTAGGCGCCCTTGCACAGGCGCACCCGGGAGCCCTCGTACGCGAGCGCACGGCAGTCGGCCTCGGTGCGGTGCAGCATCGCCTGGAGAACGGCACCGGTCTCCGGGAAGTCCTTGCGCAGCTCGCGCAGGATCCCGAGCGTCGAGTCGGTGGTGGTGTGGTCCTCCATGTCGAGGGTCACCGTGGTGCCGGCGTTGCGCGCGGCGCGGCAGATCTCGCGGGCGTTC
Organism: Nocardioides sp. P4_G4; assembly: GCF_056401085.1. Classification (NCBI taxonomy): domain Bacteria; kingdom Bacillati; phylum Actinomycetota; class Actinomycetes; order Propionibacteriales; family Nocardioidaceae; genus Nocardioides; species Nocardioides sp. P4_G4. The sequence goes on along the minus strand of NZ_JBFUKA010000072.1, from coordinate 21,285 downwards.
TCGAGCGCGATCTTCTCGCCGTTGTCCGCGAGCGCCTGGCCGACGGCGCTCAGCTTGACGCTGACCTCCGCCTTGGAGGCGAGGCCGCGGCGGGCCAGCTCGGCGAGGAGGTCCTTGTACGCCGTGACCGTCGCCTCGGCCTGCGCGAGGTCGAGGGTGTCCTCGCCGAGGAAGTCCAGGGTCACGTAGAGGCCCCCTTCGACGAGCTCGGCGGTCGCGGTGACGGCGTCGTCGGTGGTCTCACCCGGGACGTGGCTGGTGACGATGCCGGACGAGACGGGCATCGTGCTGACGAGCTTCTTGACCTGGTCGCTCTTGGCGAGGAGCAGGATCGGCTGGCGGAGCAGGGACATGCCGCACAGGTTACGCCGACCGACCCCGGACGGCCTCCCCCGGACGGGCCGCGGCTCGCGCGCCGCCAGTTGCTCGAGCCGGACCGTCGAGCGCCCGGGGTCCCGCCGAAACTGGCGGCGGCCGACGTCGCACCGGGCCGACTCGGTGTCGCGCGCCGCCAGTTGCTCGAGCCGGACCGCCCAGCGCCCGGGGTCCCGCCGAAACTGGCGGCGGCCGACGTCGCACCGGGCCGACTCGGTGTCGCCCGCCGCCAGCTGCTCGAGCGGAGCCTCGGGGCGAGCCGATCGAGCAGGTCAGGCGGTACGCCGGCGCAGCGTCGCCGCCCCGAGCGCCAGGCCCGCCACGGCGAAGCCAAGGACGACGGAGACGTCGGCCCACACGCTCGCCTGGTCGGCCTCGCCCACCAGCTCCTGCATGGCGTCGACGGCGTACGACAGGGGCAGCACGTCACTGATGGCGCCCAGGAAAGCCGGCAGCTGGTCCCGGGCGACGAACAGCCCGCACAGCAGGATCTGGGGGACGACGAAGGCGGGCATGAACTGCACGGCCTGGAACTCGGTGTCGGCGAAGGCGCTGACCAGGAGGCCCAGCGCGGTTCCGAGCACGGCGTCGACGACCGCCACCACCCCGAGCAGCCACACCGGCCCGTTGACGTCGAGGCCGAGCAGGCCGACGCTCACCGCGACCGCCAGCGCCGACTGCACGGCGGCGAGGATTCCGAAGGCGAGGGCGTAGCCGAGCAGGAAGTCCAGCTTGCCCATCGGCATGGACAGCAGGCGCTCGAGGGTGCCGCTGCCGCGCTCGCGCAGCGTGGTCACGCTGGTGACGAGGAACATCACCGTGAACGGGAAGATCGCGAGCAGGCCGGGCCCGAACCCGTCGAAGGCATTGCCGGGCATGTCGACGAACATCCACCACAGCAGGCTCATCAGCAGGCAGGGCAGCACCAGCAGCATCGCGAGGGTGCGTCGGTCGCGGYGCACCTGGGTGAGCACCCGCCTCGCCACGGCCAGCGTGACCCGGGCGCTCATGCCGCACCCTCGACGATCTGGAGGAAGGCGGCCTCGATGTCCGGGGCGCTCCCCCGGATCTCGTCGGGGGTGCCGTCGGCGATGATCCGGCCGTCGCGCATCAGCAGCAGCCGGTCGCAGCGGTCGGCCTCGTCCATCACGTGGCTGGAGACCAGGACCGCCTTGCCCCGGTCGGCGAGCCGGTGGAACAGCCGCCACAGGTCGCGGCGCAGCACCGGGTCGAGCCCGACGGTGGGCTCGTCGAGCACCAGCACGTCCGGGTCGCCCAGCAGGGCGACGGCGAGGCTGGCCCGGCTGCGCTGGCCGCCGCTCAGGTCTCCCASGACCTGGTCCCGCTGCTCGGCCAGGTCGACGGCGGCCACGGCGGCGTCCACCTCGTCACGGGAGACGCCGAGGACCCGGGCGAAGAAGTGCAGGTTCTCGGCGACGGTGAGGTCGTCGTACACGCTCGCGGCCTGGGTGACGTAACCGAGCCGGTCACGCAGCCGCCGGTCCCCCGCCGGCAGGCCGAGGACCTCGACTCCCCCCGACCGGACGCGTTGGACGCCGACCACGGCCCGCAGCAGCGTGGACTTGCCGCAGCCACTGGGGCCCAGCAGGCCGGTGACGCCCGGGGCGACCCCGAGCGTCAGTCCGGGCAGCACCTCGCGGCCACCACGGACCACGACCAGGTCCCGGATGTCGATGACATTATTCATCATGCGTTGAATTCTGCTCCCCGGGTCTGGCGGCGTCAAGGATCAGTCGCCCAGGGGCGCGAGCAGCGACTCCTTGCCCTCGAAGGCGAACAGCAGCAGGTCGGCCATCCGGAAGCGTCCGTCCACCTCGCCCAGCGACGGGGAGAAGCCGGGGCTGCGCACGATCGAGTGGGTGCTGCCCTCGATGGCGCGGTGGAGCGTCTCGACGACGATCCGGGCACCGACGCCGGTGAGCTTGCCGCCGCCCAGCTCGGCCTCACGCAGGCAGTAGAACCACAGCGGGGTGTCGGCGAGGAAGGCGTCGAGCTGGGTGGGCGTGAGGTCGGACAGGTCGGCGCCGCCGGAGCCGTCACGCAGCTGTGCCCGGGTCAGCGTGGTGACCGGGACCCCCTGCGCACGCAGGAGTGCCGCCATCTGCTGTCCGCTGGCCAGCCGCACCATCCCGGCCCGCACCAGGTTGCGGAAGGCGAGGTTGGCGCGGACGGTCCCCTCGTCGCCGGGCAGGCCACCGAACGAGCCGGCGGGCAGCACGGAGAGCGGGTCCACCAGCCGCGTGTCGATGCGGCGGGCCAGGTTGAGCTGGCCGCGCGGGGGCGCGAGCTCGCCGTGGCCGACCTGGGCGAAGCGGTAGAGCCGCCGCCAGTCCGCTATCCAGTTGCTGGGCAACGTCGGGTCGCCACCCAGACCGCCGCTCGTGCCGGAGAAGAAGAACAACAGGTCCAGGGTCCCCGCGCCACTCGGGAAGCGGGCGTTCCAGCTGTAGGCGTCGCGGACCATCGAGTGCCCGAGCCGGAACGCCCCGACCGAGAACTCCACCGGCATCGTCGGCATCGTGAACGGGTCGGCGCCGGGCTCCACGACCTTGCGTCCGTTGGTGAAGACGTCGGTGACGACCGACCCGTCGCAGATCCGCGGCAGGTAGTCGGTGCGGATGACCCACTGGTAGTGCAGGACCACCCGGCGCCGGGCCCGCTCGAAGCGCTCCCCGGCCGGCACGCCCCGTCCGAGCCCGGCCACGACCCGGTTGTGGAAGCGGATCATCGCGGCGTGGTGCTGGGCCACGGCGAGGTTCTCGTCGTTGCGCAGGTCGGGGATCCGGGCCCTGCGGCGCTCGGCGGCGTTGCCCGTGCCGACGCGGGGCACGTCGAACCCGACGCGCGCCTGGTCCCTCCCGATCCGGGTCGTGCGGCCCACCTTCAGGCGGGTCCGGTCCCCCTCGTAGAACACCGCCGACTGCGGATCCAGGGGCCCGGCGCCGTACAGGCTGTCGAGGTCGAGCGTCGGTGAGCGCCCCTGGAGGAGCTCGGCCGGCGACACCTGGTCCCCGAAGGCCACCGCCGTCCTGTCGAAGGTGAGGTCGTGGTCGACGAACTGCCCCAGGTAGGTGAAGCCAGCAGGGACGTTGCCGTCGCGCTGGCGTCCACGCGTCATCGCCGCGGCGACCTTGCGCAGCGTGGCGTCGGGCAGCTTGGTGCCGCGCGGACCGACGCGGGAGAAGCGGAACGTCGGCGCTGCCGCGGTCGCGCGGGAGGAGTCGAGGTGCGCCCGTGGTGACACCTCGCCGGCGGTGTCGCCGGGCCGGCCGACGACGCCCTCGCCCTCGATGAAGAACTGCTCGCGACCGTGCCGGACGGGACGGTCACCGTCTGCCGCCGGGGTGCCGGGTGTGGTGGGCGTGGTGGGTGTCATGGCGTCTCCTGCCGGTGGAGGGAGTCCTGGATCGACTGTCCTCCTCAGGCCCGCCGAGCGCATCGGAGAAGTCACCGACGAGCGTGGGGCGGTCTGGACCACCCGGCCCGGAAGCACCCCGGGGCCGCACTCAGGCGGGGGGCAGGTCCCCGGTGAGGTAGCGCTGCAGCGTGGGGGCGTACGTCGCCACGACCTGCTCGCTGCTCAGTGACGCGATCGGCTCGGCGCGCAGGACGTAGCGCAGCAGGATCAGGCCCACGACCTGGCTGGCGACCAGCGCCATCCGGTGGGCCGGCCGGTCCAGGCCCAGGGCGACGCCCACGGGCTGGATCACCACCGGCAGGAAGCCCTCGCTGAGCAGGCGCTGCGCGGTCGGGTCCATCACGCCCCGCGCCACGGCGAGCAGCGCCGGCTGCACGTCCGGGTCGTCCCACACGGACAGGAAGGCGCGCAGGAACCGCTCGCCCGCCTCCTCGACCGGCCCCTCGACGACCTGCCCGACCACCTCGCGCGGATCGATCGGCAGCTCCAGGGCGGCGAGGAAGAGGTCGTCCTTGGTGCCGAAGTAGTGGTGCACCAGTGCCGGGTCGACCCCCGCGTCCGCGGCGATGGCGCGGATCGTCGTACCCCCGAAGCCCTTGACCGCGAACGCCTCCCGCGCGGCGGCGAGCACCTCGGCGCGCGTGTCGGGGGCCCCGGGACGGCGACCTCGGGCGGGACGGGTCATGCGAGGGAGGGTACGACGCGTCAGCGGGCCCGAACCGCGAAGTGCTCGCGGGCGAACTCCAGCGACTCCCGCAGGTCGGCCTCGCGCTCAGCGCGGGTCGAGCAGCGACGGGTGTTGATCTCCAGCACGATGTGGCCCTCGAAGTCGCGGGCCGCGAGGTGGGCCAGGAAGTCGCCGGCGCCCATCGTGCCGCGGCCGGGCACCAGGTGCTCGTCCTTGGCCGACCCGCTGCCGTCGGTGAGGTGGATGTGGCGCAGCCGGTCGCCGAGGCGCTCGGCCATCGGGATGACGTCGCTGCCGGCGATGGCCGCGTGGGACAGGTCGATGGTGGTGTTGGCGTACTCGTGCTCGCTGGGGTCCCAGCTCGGGAGGTACATCTCCATGCCGCGGCGCGAGGTGGCCCGCCACGGGTACATGTTCTCGACGGCGAAGGCGATGCCGGTCGACTCCTCGAGGGCGGCGATGCCGTCGACGAAGCCCGCGGCGTACTCCTTCTGCCAGCGGAACGGTGGATGCACGACGACCACGTCGGCTCCGACCGCGGACGCCAGCTCGGCCGAGCGCTCGAGCTTGCCCCACGGCTCGCTCCCCCAGACCCGCTGCGTCCAGAGCAGGCACGGCGAGTGGATCGCGCAGATCGGGATCTCGTGGTGCTCGGAGAGCTGCTGGAGCGCGGCGGTCTGCTGGGAGAGCGCGTCGATGCCGACCATCACCTCGACGGCGTCGTAGCCGACGTGCGCCGCCCAGGCGAAGCCGTGCGCCGTGGACTCGGGGTAGACCGAGGCGGTGGACAGCGCGACGAGGGTCACGACGGACCGCGCCGGACCGCGGGACGAGTCACGACCGACAGCTGGTCGAGGCGCTCGAGGATGACGCCCTCGCGCAGCGCCCACGGGCAGATCTCGAGGGCCTCGAGGTCGAAGATGTCCATGCACGCCTCGGCCACCAGTGCGCCGGGCACGATCTGGTGGGTGCGGCTCGGCGAGACCCCGGGCAGGGCTGCCAGCTCGTCGGGTTCGAGCGAGATCAGCTTGGGGATCCACTCCGAGAGCGTGGAGAGCTCGAGCGCGCGCGGCACGAGCGGGCCGTCGGCGCTGGGGGCCGCGCCGCAGATCCGGGCCAGGGACCGGAAGGTCTTGGACGTGGCGGCCGCGCGGTCCGGCGCGCCGGGGCGCAGCAGGTTGCCGGCGTCGCGGGCGATGTCGGCGCGGATCCGGCGGCGCAGCTGGCGCAGGGTCTCGTCGTCGGGGCGGGCGCCGCCGAACCACTCGCGGGCCAGGCGAGCCGCGCCGAGGGGCATGGACCACGCCACGTCCGGGGCCTCGTCGGCCCCGCCGGCGATCTCCAGCGAGCCGCCGCCGATGTCGAAGACGGCCAGGCGGCCGGCCGACCACCCGAACCAGCGGCGTACGGCCAGGAAGGTGAGCCGGGCCTCGTCCTCCCCCGACAGCACCGAGAGGTCGACCTCGGTCACGTCGTTGACGTGCGTCAGGACGTCGTCGGAGTTGACCGCGTCGCGCACCGCCGACGTGGCGAAGCCGAGCATGTCCTCGCACCCCTTGTCCTCGGCGACCGTCACGGCCTCGCGGCAGAACCGGGTGAGGGCCTCGATGCCCGCCTCGGTGACCGCGCCGTCCGCGTCGAGGTGCTCGGCGAGCCGCAGCGGCTGCTTGTAGGAGAAGGCCGGGAGCGGAGCGGCACCGCCGTGCGCGTCCACCACGAGGAGGTGACCCGTGTTGGAGCCGATGTCGAGGACGCCCAGGCGCATGTGGTCAAACTACTAGGCTTGCCCAGTGCCCGAAGTCGACCTCGTCTTTCCCCGTGCCTATGTGGAGTTCGCCGACCCCGCCGACGAGGAGCAGGTGTTCCGCTGCGACCTCACCTGGCTGACCTCGGCCTACACGTGCATCTTCGGTCAGGGGTGCCAGGGCATCTACGCCGACTCACCCGACGTCGGCTGCTGCACGCTGGGTGCCCACTTCAGCGACGCCGACGACGAGCAGCGCGTCGCGTCGTACGTCGAGCAGCTCACGCCGGCGCAGTGGCAGTTCCACCCGCAGCGGCCGGTGGTGGTCGACGACTGGGTGGAGGCCGACGAGGACGGCGAGCGCAAGACCATCGCCGTGGAGTACGACGGCCAGTCTGCGTGCGTCTTCCACAACCGGGCCGACTTCACGACCGGTGCCGGCTGCGCGCTGCACGGGCTGGCCCTGGAGCAGGGGCGCAACCCGCTCGAGACCAAGCCCGACGTCTGCTGGCAGCTGCCGATCCGACGCCAGTTCCGCTCCGTCGAGCGCCAGGACGGGACGGCGTACACCGAGGTCTCGATCGGCGAGTACGACCGGCGCGGGTGGGGGCCGGGCGGTCACGACCTCGACTGGTACTGCTCGGGCAACACCGAGGCGCACGTCGCCCCGGAGCCGGTCTACGTCACCCACGAGCCCGAGCTGACCGAGCTGATGGGGGCGGAGGGCTACCGCGAGCTGGTGCGGCACTGCGACGCCCACGTCCGGTCCCGCTCGGCACTGGCGCTGCACCCGGCCGACCCGCGCTGACGCGGTCCGCGTCTCCAGCGAAATTTCGCTCGACGTCAAGACAACCTGACCCCGGCGTGACGGCGCCCCGCACCTGAGCACAGAATGCAGCCATGCGCCTGGACCATCTCTCGTTCGCAGCCGGACCGGATGGACTTGCCAGCACAGCCCAGCGCATCGGGGGCCAGCTCGGCAAGGACTTCATCGACGGCGGCGTGCATCCCCGCTTCGGGACCCGCAACATGATCATGCCGCTGGACGGCCGCACCTACATCGAGATCGTCGAGGTGCTCGACCACCCTGCGAGCGACAAGGCCCCCTTCGGGCAGGCCGTCCGTGCCCGCTCCGCCCTCGGTGGCGGCTGGCTGGGCTGGGTGGTGGCCGTCGACGACATCACCACCGTCGAGTCGCGCCTCGGCCGCGAGTCGGTCAAGGGCAACCGGCACCTGCCCAACGGCGAGGAGCTGGTCTGGCGCCAGATCGGCGTCCACGGCCTGCTGTCGGACCCGCAGCTCCCCTTCTTCATCCAGTGGGAGTCGCCGGCCGAGATGCACCCGAGCAACGTGGCCGACAGCCAGTTCTCCCTGGTCGCGCTCGAGATCGCCGGTGACCCGCAGCGGGTCAGCGAGTGGCTCGGCGAGACCGTCGAGGCGCCGCTCGAGGAGATCAAGGTCGAGTGGGTCGCCCCCAACGGCACGCCGGGCATCATCGCCGTCCAGGTCCAGACGCCCTCCGGGCTCGTCCGGCTCTGAGGCCTCCACCGGCGCGCTCGGGGGCCACCCCGAGCCCGAACATCTGGCACCACCCCGAGACGTACGAGCTCGAGAACCTCGCCGCCGACCCGCACGGTCGCATCGAGGCCGCCATGGGCTCGATCGCGTCGTGGGACGACCGGGTGCTGCTCGACGTCGGGTGCGGCACCGGCTTCCACCTCCCCCGCTGGGCCGAGCGCGCCCGCCGGGTGGTCGGGGTCGAGCCGCACCCCTCGCTGGCGAAGATGGCCCGGCGTCGTACCCGACGACTCGACGGGGTCGAGGTGCTGACCGGCACGGCGCAGGCCCTCCCGCTGCCCGACGCGTCGGTCGACGTCGTGCACGCGCGGTGGGCCTACTTCTTCGGTCCCGGCTGCGAGCCCGGCCTGGCCGAGCTGGACCGCGTCGTACGCCGCGGGGGCACGGCCTTCGTCATCGACAACGACGCCAGCCGGTCGACGTTCGGGGCGTGGTTCCGCCTCGGCTACCCGGAGATCGACCCCGTCGAGGTGGAGCGGTTCTGGTCGCAGCGCGGCTGGAGCCGGGTGCCGGTCGACATGGGCTGGTCGTTCGCCCGCCGCGAGGACCTCGAGGCGGTCGTGCGGATCGAGTTCTCGCCCGAGGTGGCGCAGCGGGTGCTCGCGACGCACGAGGGCACCGAGGTCGACTACGCCGTCAACGTGTGGTGGCGCGGCTACTGACGCCGGCCCACGGCTCGGGGGTCAGGACGACTGGCGTACGACGAGGCTCGGGGTGAGCAGCACGCCCTCCTCGGCGGGCGGCTGGTGGGAGAGCAGCGCGTGCAGCGCGTTGACGATCTCCACCGCGACCTCCTCCAGCGGCTGGCGCACCGAGGTGAGTCCCACCGGATAGACCTGGGCGACCTGGGAGTCGTCGAAGCCCACCACCGCGATGTCGCGGCCCGGGGCCAGCTGGCGCAGCCACAGGGTGTGCAGGACACCCATGGCCAAGGTGTCGGAGGCGCAGACGAAGGCGGTGGGTGCCGACTCGTCGAGCAGCACCGCCGCCGCCTCGCCACCGGACTGGACGGTGTCCTCGACCCGGCTGGCGAGCCCGGTGGTGGGGAGGCCGTGCTCGTGCATCGTCGTCAGCCACCCGGCGCGTCGGTCCTCGCCGATCGGGGAGTCCTTGCGCCAGCCGATCCACGCGATGCGGGTGTGGCCCCTGCTGATGAGGTGCTCGGTGGCGAGACGGGTGCCGGCCGCCCCGTCGACGTCGACCCACGGGTGCCGGGCGTCGGCGCGGTCCCACGGGCGGCCGAACGCTACGAAGGGCGCCCGCTGCTGGGCCAGCCAGGCGGCCTGCGGGTTGCCCAGGTAGGTGTCGGTGACGACGAAGGCGTCGACGGCCGTCGAGCGGAGCAGGTTGTCGTAGCCGGCGACGGGGTCCTCGTCCTCACCCGTGAAGAGCAGGACGTGGTGCCCGGCCAGCGCCGAGGTCTCGACCAGCGTGTGGACGAAGCGGTCCATCATCGCGTTGGCCGTGCCCTCCTGGACCGGCGAGACCCGCAGACCGATCAGCTGGGAGGTGCGGGTGCGCAGGTTGCGCGCGGCACGGTTGGGCGAGTAGCCCATCTCCTCGATCGCCTCCCGGACCCGCTCCAGGGTGCCGGGACGCAGCAGGTCCGGGTTGTTGACGGCGTTGGAGACGGTCTGCCGACTCACTCCCGCCCGCTCGGCCACGTCGGCGAGCGTCGGCGGCGACACCGGCAGGTGTGCGCCGAGCCGGGACTCCGGTCGCGACATTGAAAGCCCCCCTTGATCGTTCCAAACAGGGGCAGCATAACTGCGCTGTCGGTGCTGTCGCCTAGCGTGCCGCCCATGAGCAGACAGCGCGCCGCCTACAAGTGCTCCGAGTGCGGCTGGGAGACCGGCAAGTGGGTCGGCCGCTGCGGGGAGTGCCAGGCCTGGGGCTCGGTGGCCGAGGCCGCCGCCCCGAGCGTGCGGGCCGCCGCGTCGCCCGTCACGCGACCGGCCGTGCCGATCGGCCAGGTCTCGGTCGAGGACGCCACGTTCCGCTCCTCCGGCGTCCCCGAGCTGGACCGGGTCCTCGGCGGCGGGCTGGTGCCCGGTGCGGCGATCCTGCTGGCCGGCGAGCCGGGGGTCGGCAAGAGCACCCTGCTGCTGGAGGTGGCGGCCCAGACCGCCCGGGTCCGCACCCGCACGCTCTACGTCACCGGCGAGGAGTCGGCCTCCCAGGTCCGGCTGCGCGCCGACCGCACCGGCGGGGTCCACGACGAGCTCTACCTGGCCGCCGAGACCGACCTCGGCGCCGTCCTGACCCACATCGAGCAGGTGCGCCCCACGCTCCTGGTCATCGACTCCATCCAGACCATCGGCGCGTCGGGCGTCGAGGGCGTCCCCGGCGGCGTCACCCAGGTCAAGGAGGTCGCGGCCGCGCTGGTGCGGGTGGCCAAGACCCGCAACATCACCACGATCATCGTCGGCCACGTCACCAAGGACGGGTCGATCGCCGGGCCCCGGGTCCTGGAGCACCTCGTCGACGTGGTGCTCAACTTCGAGGGTGATCGCAACTCCCGCTTCCGCATGGTCCGCGCCATGAAGAACCGGTTCGGTCCCGTCGACGAGGTGGGCTGCTTCGACCTGTCCGCGGGCGGCATCAGCGCGGTGACCGACCCGACCGGGCTGTTCGTCGAGCACCACAGCCAGCGGGTCCCCGGCACGTGCGTAGCGGTGACCATGGAGGGCCGCCGCCCGCTGCTGGCCGAGGTGCAGGCGCTGGTGACGCCGTCGCCGCTCGAGCGCCCCCGGCGCACGACGTCGGGCATCGACTCCTCCCGGGTGGCGATGATCCTGGCGGTGCTCCAGCAGCACGCCTCCATCAAGCTGCACTCCCACGACGTCTTCGCCTCGACGGTGGGCGGGGCCAGGCTCACCGAGCCGGCCACGGACCTCGCCATCGCGGTGGCCGTGGCCAGCGCGACCCACCAGACAGCCCCGCCCAAGGGGGTCGTGGCGATGGGCGAGATCGGCCTCGCGGGCGAGCTGCGCCGGGTGCGAGACCTGCCCCAGCGGCTGGCCGAGGCCGCCCGGCTCGGTTTCGAGGTAGCGGTGGTGCCTCGGGGGGCCGGCGCGTCCGACAACGGTGGCAACCGGCTCGTCGACGGGATGCGGGTCATCTCCGAGAGCACGGTGTGGGATGCGTTGTGCACCCTGCGCGTGACCCGGGCCGACCGGATCCCGCTGCCACCCCTCGACTGAGGAGGGCTCTGCGGCGCTGTGCTTCGCCTACACTGAGCGCCGCGACGCCCGGCGTCGTACCCGTACGAGAGGACCACCGTGCCCGAGCGTTCAGACGACGTGCTCCGCCTGCGCGCCACCTTGGCGATGATCGCACCCGGCACCGCGCTCCGCGACGGCCTCGAGCGCATCCTGCGCGGTCGCACCGGAGCGCTCATCGTGCTCGGCCAGGACAAGATGGTCGAGTCGCTGGTCACCGGCGGCTTCACCCTCGACGTGCCGTTCACGGCCACCGGGCTGCGCGAGCTGGCCAAGATGGACGGCGCGATCATCGTGGACAAGGACCTCACCCGGATCTCACGCGCCGCCGTGCACCTGATGCCCGACCAGTCGATCCCCTCGGAGGAGACCGGCACCCGGCACCGCACCGCCGAGCGGGTGGCCAAGCAGACCGGCCACCCCGTCATCTCGGTGTCGCAGTCCATGCAGATCATCGCGGCGTACGTCGGCGACATCCGGCACGTGCTCGAGGACTCGGGCCAGATCCTGTCCCGCGCCAACCAGGCCCTGGCCACCCTGGAGCGCTACAAGCTCCGCCTCGACGAGGTGTCGGCCACGCTGTCGGCGCTGGAGATCGAGGACCTGGTGACGGTGCGCGACGTCGCCGTCGTGGCCCAGCGTCTCGAAATGGTCACCCGGATCGCCCGCGAGATCGACGACTACGTGCTCGAGCTCGGCACCGACGGCCGGCTGCTGTCGCTGCAGCTCGAGGAGCTCATCACCGGGGTGGACGCCGAGCGCGAGCTGGTCGTGCGCGACTACCTGCCCGCCGGCAAGCGCCGCAAGGTCGAGGCGTCGGTGATCCTGGGCGACCTGTCCACCCTCTCCCCCACCGAGCTGGTCGACCCGGGTGCGGTCGCCGCGGTGCTCGGCCTCGGCACGGCCGAGAACCTCGACGGCGCCGTCGCGCCGCGCGGCTACCGGCTGCTGGCCAAGGTGCCGAGGCTGCCCGGTTCCGTGGTGGACCGCCTCGTCGAGCACTTCGGTGGACTCCAGCAGCTGCTCTCCGCGGGCATCGACGACCTCCAGGCCGTCGAGGGGGTCGGCGAGCTCCGCGCCCGCAGCGTCCGCGAGGGCCTGTCGCGCCTCGCCGAGTCGAGCATCACCGAGCGCTACATCTGACCGGGGCCGGGGCTCGCGGGCCCGCTGCGGTCGCGGCGCAGGGCTCGCCCCCCGTGTGGCCACGAGGTTGACGCGCACTCCGTGGGTTGGCGCGTGCTGCAGCGTGCGCGAACCCACGGAATCACCGGGCAGCCGGTGATTCCAGGTCAGCCCTCGGAGTTGCCCGCGCCGTCCTGGCCGGGCTGGTGGGCCTTGTCCTTCTTCTTCGAGTCCGTCTGGGGCTTGGGCGTCACCGTCTTGGTGATGACCTCGCTGGCCGGGCGGACCAGCTCGAACTGCACCTCGGTCGGCTCACCGGCCAGCGCCGCCGTCTCCACGTGGTAGAAGCCGGGCAGCGCCCACTCGGTGAGCGAGGAGCACTCCTCGTCGGAGCGGCGGGCGTTCCAGGTGACGACGACCGGGGCGTCGACGGCCTGCCGGACCACGACGTCCTGCGGCACGATCGCGGCCGGGCACTCGCGGCTCGACCAGATGGAGTCGGATCCCGAGGTGATGCTCACCGTCAGGGTGTCGGGCGAGACGGTCCAGGTGCACGCCGCGGTGACCCGGGTGCGCAGGTTGATGGTGATCGGGACGTCGCTGCCCCCGGGAGCCTCGGTGATCGTCGGCGTCGCGACGATGTCGCCGTTCTCGCACGTGCCGCTCGGCTCGGCCAGCGGCGGCTCGGTGGGGGTCTGCTGCTTCTTGCGGCGCTTCGGCCCCTCGACCGGCGTGGTCGGGGTCTCGGTGGCGGTGGTCTCGGACGGGTCCGCGCTCGTGCTGGTGGTCGCTCCCGCCGTGGTGGCCCGGGCCGCCTCGTCGGAGGAGGCGTCGCTCGAGCCGCCCAGCAGCCGGGCGAGGCCGGCGACCAGCAGCACGGCCACGCCGAGCACCACCAGACGGCGGAACCAGTAGATCCGGGCGGGCAGCGGACCACGCGGTGCCATCGGGGGGGTGGGACGCGAGGACGGCATGCCCCCGACCCTAGGAGTCGGGGGGGTGGCCGGGGCGGAGCCACACCGGGGTCCTCCCGGATCCGTGCGTACGATCGCCGCGATGAGTGACCTGCACGCCCCGATCCTCGACTGGTACGACGCCCACGCCCGCGACCTGCCCTGGCGCCGACCCGAGGCCTCGGCCTGGTCGGTGCTGGTCTCCGAGCTGATGCTCCAGCAGACCCCCGTCGCGCGGGTGCTCCCCGTCCACGACGCGTGGCTCGAGCGCTGGCCGTCGCCGGCCGACCTCGCGGCCGAGCCGACGGGTGAGGCGGTGCGGATGTGGGGGCGGCTCGGCTACCCGCGCCGCGCGCTGCGCCTGCACGCCGCCGCCGTCGCCCTCGTCGAGCGTCACGACGGCCAGGTGCCCGCGTCGTACGACGAGCTGATCGCGCTGCCCGGGGTGGGCGACTACACCGCCGCGGCGGTGGCGAGCTTCGCCCACGGCCGCCGGCACGTCGTGCTCGACACCAACGTGCGCCGGGTCCTCGCCCGGGCCGTCTCGGGGGTCGAGTTCCCGCCGACCTCGGTGACCCGCGCCGAGCGCGACCTGGCCACCGGCCTGCTCCCCGACGACGAGGCCACGGCCGCCACCTGGGCGGTCGCGGTGATGGAGCTCGGGGCGCTCGTCTGCACCGCCCGCGACCCCCGGTGCGAGGCGTGCCCAGTCGCCGACCGGTGCGCCTGGCTGGCGGCCGGGCGTCCGGCGTACGACGGTCCACCCCGCCGCGGCCAGGCATGGGCCGGCACCGACCGGCAGTGCCGCGGCCGGATCATGGCCGTGCTTCGCGAGGCGGAGGGCACCGTGCGCGCGGCGGAGATCGACGCCGTCTGGCCGGGGACCGAGCAGCGGGAGCGCGCCCTGGCCGGGCTGCTCGAGGACCGCCTCGTCGAGGTCGTCGACGGGGTCGGCTACCGCCTGCCGGGGTAGCTGGGGCCGCGGGGCCGGCCAGGACCCCGGACGCACAGGAGCCCCCGGCGCGGGTGCGCCGAGGGCTCCTGTGGTGTCAGCTGGTCGTCACTCCGGGGAGCTGGACCTCGGGATGTCCGTCGGCCCGTCCGAGTCGTCGGGACCCTCGCCCTCGACCGGGACCGCGATGTCCAGCGGCTCGGCCACCAGGTCGGCGGTCTCGAACGGCGGCAGGTCGGGCAGCGCCGAGACCTTCTGGCCCTGGAAGGTGAAGGTCGCGGTCGGACCCTCGCCCTCGACGTCGACCAGCACGATCTGACCGGGTCCGATCTCGCCGAAGAGCATCTTCTCGGCCATCACGTCCTCGATCTCGCGCTGCACCGTGCGACGCAGCGGTCGCGCGCCGAGCACCGGGTCGAAGCCCCGCTCGGCCAGGAGGTTCTTGGCCGCCTGGGTGAGCTCGAGCTGCATGTCGCGGTCCTTGAGCCGGAGCTCGACGGAGGCGATCATGTTGTCGACCATGGTGACGATCTGCTCGCGCGACAGCGGCGGGAACACGATGATCTCGTCGACACGGTTGAGGAACTCGGGGCGGAAGTGCTGCTTGAGCTCCTCCGACACCTTGCTCTTCATCCGGTCGTAGGACCCGGCCTCGCCCGACTGCTGGAAGCCGAGGTTGATCCCCTTGGCGATGTCGCGGGTGCCGAGGTTGGTGGTCATGATGATGACGGTGTTCTTGAAGTCGACCACCCGGCCCTGCGAGTCGGTCAGGCGACCTTCCTCGAGGATCTGCAGCAGGCTGTTGAAGATGTCCGGGTGCGCCTTCTCGACCTCGTCGAACAGCACCACGGAGAACGGCTTGCGGCGGACCTTCTCGGTCAGCTGGCCGCCCTCCTCGTAGCCCACGTAGCCGGGGGGCGAGCCGAAGAGGCGCGAGACGGTGTGCTTCTCGCCGAACTCGCTCATGTCGAGCTGGATCAGCGAGTCCTCGTCGCCGAAGAGGAACTCCGCCAGCGTCTTGGACAGCCACGTCTTGCCGACGCCCGAGGGTCCGGCGAAGATGAACGACCCGCCGGGGCGCTTGGGGTCCTTGAGCCCGGCACGCGTACGACGGATGGCCCGCGACAGTGCCTTGACGGCCTCGTCCTGGCCGATCACGCGCTTGTGGAGCTCGTCCTCCATCTTGAGCAGCCGGGTCGACTCCTCCTCGGAGAGCTTGACGATCGGGATGCCGGTCGCCACGGCGAGCACCTCGGCGATCAGCTCCTCGTCGACCTCCGCGACCTCGTCCATGTCACCCGAGCGCCACTGCGACTCACGCTCGGACTTGCGGGCGATCAGCTGCTTCTCCTCGTCGCGCAGGCGCGCGGCGGCCTCGAAGTCCTGACCGTCGATCGCGGCCTCCTTGCGCTGGCGCACGTCGGCGATCTTGTCGTCGTACTCGCGCAGGTCGGCCGGGGCCGTCATGCGGCGGATGCGCAGGCGCGAGCCGGCCTCGTCGATGAGGTCGATCGCCTTGTCCGGCAGGAACCGGTCGGAGATGTAGCGGTCGGCCAGGGTGGCGGCCGAGACCAGCGCCTCGTCGGTGATGGTCACGCGGTGGTGCGCCTCGTAGCGGTCACGCAGGCCCTTGAGCATCTCGATCGTGTGCGCGATCGAGGGCTCCTGCACCTGGATGGGCTGGAAGCGTCGCTCGAGGGCGGCGTCCTTCTCGAGGTACTTGCGGTACTCGTCGAGCGTGGTGGCGCCGATCGTCTGGAGCTCACCGCGGGCCAGCATCGGCTTGAGGATCGAGGCCGCGTCGATGGCGCCCTCGGCCGCACCGGCACCGACGAGGGTGTGGATCTCGTCGATGAACAGCACGATGTCGCCGCGGGTGCGGATCTCCTTGAGGACCTTCTTGAGGCGCTCCTCGAAGTCACCGCGGTAGCGCGAGCCCGCGACCAGCGCACCGAGGTCGAGGGTGTAGATGTGCTTGTCCTTGAGCGTCTCGGGCACGTTGCCCTTGACGATGTCCTGGGCGAGGCCCTCGACGATGGTCGTCTTGCCGACGCCGGGCTCGCCGATGAGGACAGGGTTGTTCTTCGTGCGTCGCGACAGGATCTGCATGACGCGCTCGATCTCCTGCTCGCGCCCGATGACGGGGTCGAGCTTGCCCTCGCGGGCGGCCTGCGTCAGGTTGCGGCCGAACTGGTCGAGGACCAGCGAGCTCGACGGCGCCTCGGAGGACGAGCCCCCCGGAGCGGCGCCGGACGCGGCCGACTCCTTGCCCTGGAAGCCGCTGAGCAGCTGGATGACCTGCTGGCGGACCCGGTTGAGGTCGGCACCGAGCTTCTGGAGGACCTGGGCGGCGACGCCCTCGCCCTCGCGGATGAGGCCGAGCAGGATGTGCTCGGTCCCGATGTAGGAGTGGCCGAGCTGCAGCGCCTCGCGCAGGGACAGCTCGAGCACCTTCTTGGCGCGGGGGGTGAAGGGGATGTGACCGGACGGGGCCTGCTGGCCCTGGCCGATGATCTCCTCGACCTGGGCGCGCACTGCCTCCAGGGAGATGTCGAGGGACTCCAGCGCCTTGGCCGCGACGCCTTCGCCCTCGTGGATCAGCCCGAGCAGGATGTGCTCGGTGCCGATGTAGTTGTGCGAGAGCATGCGGGCCTCTTCCTGGGCCAGCACGACAACTCGTCGGGCTCGGTCGGTGAACCGCTCGAACATGTGCGCTCCTCGCTTGCGTCTGTGCGTCCGCGAGACCACCGTGGGGACGGAGGGCGGACAGTGGGCTCAACGCCCGACTCCACCCTACGTGTTCCCGCACGGCCGACGGAGGCGTCCGCTCTCAGCGAACAACACCGGGCGGGGGTGCGCAAGGACGCGGCCCGGACCGCGACCGGACTGTGACCGGTCGTGACCCACGGTGACCGGAACGCGACGACGCCGCACCCCCGGCGGGGAGGTGCGGCGTCGTGGTGGCTCGGTGTCAGTGTGCGGCGTCGTACGCCTGCTGGACATCGGCGGAGATGCGGCCCCGCTCCGAGACGTCCATGCCCTGGGACTTGGCCCACTCCCGGACGTCCTTGGTGTGGGAGGAGGACGAGGCAGCACTGGTCGCGCGGCGCGCCCGGCGGGCGCCACCGGTGGTCTTGCGGGCGTGGCCGACGTAGCCGGCCAGGGCCTCGCGCAGGGCGGCGGCGTTGTCGTCGTTGAGGTCGATCTCGTACGACGACCCGTCGAGGCCGAACGAGACGGTCTCGGACGCCTCGGAGCCGTCGAGATCGTCGACCAGGATGATGTTCACCTTTTGTGCCACGTCATTCCTTCTTCCGCAAAGGTGGGCTCATTTCAAGCCCTGGGGGTAATCGGAAGATACTCGCATTCAATTCGCGGCGGCAAATAACAAGAAAATGGCCAGCCATTCCCTGGTCAAGTTCTATTTGAATTTGCTCAGGAATTGCGCTCGAAGACGAGGCGCAGGCCCTGCAGGGTGAGCCACGGCGAGTGCTCGGTGAAGCAGTCGCACTCGTCGAGCAGCAGCGTCGCGAGGTGGCCCGTGGCGATGACGGTGACGTCGCCGACGGGGACTCCGAGCTCGGCGATCATCCGGTGGACGATCCCCTCGACCTGGGAGGCGACCCCGAAGATCATGCCGCTCTGCAGGGCCTCGACGGTGTTCTTGGCGATCACCGAGCGCGGTCGGGCCAGCTCCACCTTGCGCAGCTGGGCGCCGCGTCGTCCGAGCGCCTCCAGCGAGATCTCGATGCCGGGGGCGATGGCGCCGCCGATGTACTGCCCGGCCCCGCTCACCACGTCGAACGTCGTCGCGGTGCCGAAGTCGACCACGATGGCCGGCCCGCCGTACAGGGTGGCGGCGGCCAGGGCGTTGATGATGCGGTCGGCGCCGACCTCACGCGGGTTGTCCATCAGCACGGGAACTCCCGTGCGCACGCCAGGCTCAACCACCACGCTGTGCGCCTGCGGGAAGTGGCGGGCCATCATGTCGCGCCACTCGTGCAGCACCGCCGGCACCGTCGCGCACACCGAGATGCCCGTGACCGTGGCGGCGTCCACGTCGGCGAGCAGCCCGCGCACGAGCACGGCCCACTCGTCGGAGGTGCGCCGCTCGTCGGTGGCGACCCGCCAGTGGTGGGTCACGTCCTCGCCGTCGAAGAGGCCGAGGAAGGTGTGGCTGTTGCCGATGTCGGCCGCGAGGAGGGCCATCTCAGTCGCCCGCTGCGCCGTCATCGGTCGCGGCGTCGTCCACGAGGTCCATGCCCAGGTCGAAGACGACGACGCTGTGGGTGAGGGCGCCGACCGAGATGTGGTCGACCCCGGTCTCCGCGACCGCACGCGCCCGCTGGAGGGTCAGGCCGCCGGACGCCTCGAGGACGGCACGACCCGCGGTGATGCGCACGGCCTCGGCCATGGTCGCGTCGTCCATGTTGTCGAGCAGGATCCACTCGGCGCCCACGTCGAGCAGCGCCCGCAACTGGTCGAGGTCGGTGACCTCACTGATGATCGGGAGGCCGGGGTACGCCGCCCGCAYGGCCTCGATCGCCGGCACCACGCCGCCGGCGGCGATGACGTGGTTGTCCTTGATCATCGCCTTGTCGGCCAGGCTGAACCGGTGGTTGACCCCGCCGCCGCAGCGGACGGCGTACTTCTGCAGGGCACGCCAGCCGGGCAGCGTCTTGCGGGTGTCGAGCACCGTGGCCCGGGTGCCCTCGAGGGCCCTCACCCAGTGGCTGGTGGCGGTGGCGACCCCGGAGAGGTGGCTGGCGAAGTTGAGCGCGGTGCGCTCCGCGGTGAGCAGGCCCCGGGTCGGTCCGGCCACGTGGAGCACCACGTCGCCGGAGTCCACGTGGGTGCCGTYGGCGACGCGACCGCTGATCGTCACCTCGTCGCCCATGACGTWGTGGAAGACCATCGCGGCCAGCGCGAGGCCAGCGACGACGCCGGGCTCGCGGGCCGCCCAGTCGGCGCTGCCCGTGGCGTCGGCGGGGATGGTGGCGACGCTCGTGGCGTCGTCGGCGCCGTCGGGGAGGTCCTCGGCCAGGGCGCGGGCGATGTCGGCGTAGACCTGCTCGGGTTCGAGCCCGGCGTCGCGGACCTCGGCGAGCAGCTCGGGCGGCAGGGCGTCGTACGGCGTCGGTGTCATCGGGGCTCCACGGTCGGGGTGGACGGGTCGGTCGAGGGCGCGGGGACGAAGTCCTGGCGGAGCACGCCGTCCGCGAGCCGGCTGTCGACGTGGCCGGCCCAGGCGCCGTCGTCGCGCTCGGGGAAGTCCTCGCGCCAGTGGGAGCCGCGGGTCTCCTCGCGCACGAGGGCGGCCCGGGCCAGGGCGGTGCTCAGGGCGAGCAGGTTGGTCGTCTCCCAGCCGTCGACGCCGGGGACCTCCTCGCTCGCCGTGTCGAGACCGGCCAGGCGGCCGAGCGCGTCGGTGATCCCCTGCGCCGAGCGGAGCACGCCGACGCTCGTCGTCATGACCTCCTGCAGCTCAGGTCGTCGGTCCCAGGGGACGAGCCCGTCGGGGCGCGGGTCGTCGGCGACCGGCTCGGCCCACGGCCGCAGCTCGCCGGGCAGGACCGCGGCGATCCGGCGGGAGAAGACGAGCCCCTCGAGCAGCGAGTTGGAGGCCAACCGGTTGGCGCCGTGGACGCCCGAGCAGGCCACCTCGCCCGTGGCGTAGAGCCCGGGCACGTCGGAGCGGCCGTGCAGGTCGGTGGMGACACCACCGGACGCGTAGTGCTGGGCCGGGGCGACCGGGATGAGGTCGGTGGCCGGGTCGACGCCGTGCTCGCGGCAGACGGCCAGGATCGTGGGGAACCGGCGCTCCCAGAAGTCTGCGCCGAGGTGGCGGGCGTCGAGCCACATGTGCGGCCGTCCGGTCTCGATCATCCGACGCGTGATCGCCTTGGCGACCACGTCTCGGGGCGCCAGGTCGGCGAGCTCGTGCTGGCCCTGCATGAACCGGTCCCCCTCCCAGTCGACGAGGAACGCGCCCTCGCCGCGCACCGCCTCCGAGATCAGCGGCTGCTGGCCCTGGGAGTCGGGGCCGAGGTACATCACCGTCGGGTGGAACTGGACGAACTCGAGGTCGCGCAGCGTCGCGCCGGCGCGCAGGGCCAGGGCCATCCCGTCACCGGTGGAGACGCTGGGGTTGGTCGACTGGGAGAACACCTGTCCGAGGCCACCGGACGCCAGGACCACGGCCCGGCAGTGCAYCGCCCCGACGCCGTCGCGCTGGCCCTCGCCGAGCACGTGCAGCGTCACCCCGGCGACGCCGCCGTCCGCCGCTCGCAGCAGGTCCACGGCCAGCGCGTGCTGGATGACCTCGACGGCGGGGGCCCGCTCGACGGCCGCGATCAGCGCACGCTGGATCTCCGCGCCGGTGGCGTCGCCGCCCGCGTGGGCGATCCGGTCGCGGTGGTGGCCGCCCTCGCGGGTCAGCGAGAGCTCGCCGTCGGGGTGGTGGTCGAAGACAGTGCCGAGCGCGATGAGCTCGCGCACGGCCTCGGGACCCTCCGTCACCAGGACGCGTACGGCGTCCTCGTCGCAGGCCCCGGCGCCCGCGACCAGGGTGTCGTGGAGGTGCTGCTCGGGGGTGTCGCCGGGGCCGAGCGCGGCGGCGATGCCGCCCTGGGCCCACTGGGTCGAGCCGGCGTTGAGGACGTCCTTGGTGACGACGAGGAGCGCCAGCGACGGGTCCTCGGCGTGGATGCGCAGCGCCGCGGTCAGCCCGGCGATGCCGGAACCGATGACCACGACGTCGGCCCGGGTGGTCCAGCCCGGGGCCGGGGCCCGGAGGCGTTGCGGGAGGCCCGGCGTGGGCGTCGACTGCATCCGGGCAGGTTAGCGGGACACCGCGTCGCCGCGGGTCAGCGACGGGTCGCCGAAGGTCTCGGCCGGGTCGTAGCCGGTGGCCATCACCTTGTTGTCGGCGTCCACGAAGACCACCGACGGCTTCAGCTCCCGGGCCTCGGCGTCCTCCACCTGGGCGTAGGCGATGAGGATGACCGTGTCCCCGGGGTGCACGAGCCGGGCCGCGGCGCCGTTGATCCCGATCACGCCCGAGCCGCGCTCGCCGGCGATCGTGTAGGTCTCCAGCCGGGCGCCGTTGGTGACGTCGACGATGTGGACGAGCTCGCCGGCGAGGAGGTCGGCGGCGTCGAGGAGGTCCTCGTCGACCGTGACCGAGCCGACGTAGTGGAGGTCGGCCTGGGTC
>NZ_JBFUKA010000071.1:0-24553 GCF_056401085.1 Nocardioides sp. P4_G4 | reverse complement strand
CACCTGGACCGGGATCACGAGCGAGCCCTGGGTGCCCTCGTCGTCGGTCACGGTCAGCGTCACGTTGCGGGTCCCGGAGGTCACGAAGTCGTGGCTGGCCGTCACCCCCGTCGCCGTGCCTCCGTCGCCGAAGTCCCACGCGTACGACGCGACGGATCCGTCCGCGTCGCTGGAGCCGGTGGCGTCGACGTCGCAGTCCGTGCTGTCGCAGAGGACGGTGAACGAGGCCGTCGGCGCCTGGTTGGTCTCGATCGTGCGGAGCACGATGGAGGCGGTCGTCGCTGTCGCGCTGGCGCCGTCCGCGGTCGCCACCAGGCCGCCGTAGGACCCGGTGGGCACTGCGGCGCCGGAGTCGGCGAACGTGCTGCAGATGCGACCGGTGCCCGTGCTGCAGAGGGCCTGGCGACCCGTCACCGTGGCGGGCAGGGTGAAGGCCGTGGTCGTGCTGGACTTGTCGGCCCAGTAGGACACGACCCACGAGCCGGCCGGTGCCTGGACCGTCGGTGTCGCGTGGCCGGCACGGTTGATCGTCTCGGCGAGGTCGGCGTACACGAGGGAGCCGGTGCGCACCCCGGAGTAGGCGGCCACGGTCATCGTGTACTTCGCCGCGGCGTCCATGGGCACGGTGACGCGCTTGTTCGCGTCCGTGGAGGTCGCGATCTTCGTGTAGATCCGGGTCTGCATGGTGCCCGCGGTCCTCGTGCCGAGGACCGTCCAGTCGGTCACCCCGGTGGGCGTCGAGAGGACCCGGTTGTTGGCGTTGACGCTCAGCGCGAGCACGAGGCGGTCGCCGGCCGACACGGTCGTCGGCGTCGTGACGTTGGGCGTGCTGAGGTTGCCCTGGGCGATCGCCCCGCCGACGTAGGAGACGGTGCTCGCGGTGGGTGCGGCCACGACCACCTGGGTCGACGTGGCCTCGTCGGTGGCCCCGTCGTCGTCGGTGACGACGAGGGTGGTCGTGTAGGTGCCCGGCTGGGCGTAGAGGTGGCTGGGGGTGCTGCCGGTGCCGGTCTGCCCGTCGCCGAAGTCCCACGCGTAGCCCGCGATGGTGCCGTCGCTGTCGGTCGAGGTGGTGGCGTCGAACTCGCACGACAGGAAGTCGCAGGGCGCGCTGAAGTCCGCGACGGGTGCGACGTTCGGCTTGAGGACCGACACCTGGTGCGAGACCGAGGAGGTGAGCCCGCCGTCGTCGGTGACCGTGAGCGTCACGTCGTAGGTGCCGGTCTCGGTGAAGTCCTTCTGCGGGGTCGGGCCGCCGGCCTCGTCACCATCGCTGAAGGTCCACTCCCAGGACTGCACGGACCCGTCCGCGTCGGCCGATCCACCACCGTCGAAGGTGCAGGAGAGGCCGCTGCAGTCGGAGCTGAAGGCGGCCGAGGGCGCCTGGTTGGGCAGCACGGAGGCGAGGAAGAACGCCTTGCCCCGCCAGTCGGTGGTCGCGTTCGCGACGCTCGACGTCCCCGAGGGCACCCCGTTGGTGAAGGGGATCTTGAGCAGCTGCCCGTTGGTCGAGCTGACGACGTACAGCGTGCTGCCGTCCAGGAACATCCCCTTGGTGCTGGCCCAGGCGATGTTGCCGCCGGCGGCCGTGTTCTCGATGCCGCCGATGACGCCGCTGTCGGGGGAGAACCAGCGCCAGTACAGGCTGGTCTGGCCGCTGCGGGTGTAGTAGATCCGGCCGTCCGCGAAGAACATGCCGGTGACCGTGCTCAGCTGGCTGTACCAGGTCGGCAGCACGCCGGCGTAGGTCTGGCCGACGGGGCCGCTGCCGGTCTCGACGGTGTTCCAGAGGGGGTCGATGTAGGGGTTGACCTGGGTCGGCGCCCCGAAGCTCACTCCGTCGAAGGAGCGCCGGTACAAGAAGCCGTCAGTCTGGCCGTAGAAGAGCGTGCGGCCGACCATCACGGCGCCGCGGACGTTCGTCCAGTCGAAGGTGCCGGTGCTGACGTTGCCCTGCGAGGTGACGGAGCTGCCGTCGAAGGCGATGACCCCGGCAGCGTTGGCGTTGGAGCCGATCGAGGTGTTGACGATCTCGACGGCGTTGACCTCCGGGTTGCCGGTGACGTGGAGGAAGTCGATGTTGACGGTGCCGTCGCTGGTGATGTCGAAGGACTTCATGGTGCCCTTGTTGACCCCCGGATCGGCGTTCGGGTCGTAGCTGGACAGCTTGGTGACGCCGTCGATCTGCACGCTGAAGCGCCGGGTCGACGTCGACCTGCTCGCGAAGTAGAGCCGGACCTGCGTCGTGGTCCCGCTGGTGACGGGGAACGTCCACTGCATCTCGTTGCCACCGCTGGGGTCGTTGCGTTCCGACGTCCAGATGCCGAGGGGGGTGGAGGAGGGGACGTTGACCAGGCTCGCGGCGGTGAGGGCGCTCAGGGTCGCCGTGCTGCTCCCGGTGTTGTGGAACGTGCTGGTGGTGCCGTTGTCGGAGAGCCAGTCGGGCCCGTTGTCGACCGAGGCGATCGCGGCACCGCCGGCGTTCACGCGGTAGAGCACGTTGCTGGCGGCCAGCGGGGCACCGACGTACACGTTGCCGGGCAGCGTGCCGGTCGACTTCGACGCGGTGACGGAGCCCTCGTTGTAGGGGAAGAACGCGATGCGCGGACGCTGGTAGCGGCGGTCGCCGATCCAGTCGGTGTCGCTCACGACCCACACGCCGGCGTCGGTCTCGTAGATCTCGTACGCAGCCTCACCGCGCGGGTTGCGGCCGGGGTTCCACCTGAGCGGGATCCCGCTCTGCGGGTCGAGGGCCGAGAGCCCCGGCCGGGGGACGGCTCCCTGGGCGGCCCGGTCGGATCCGCTCGGGTTGTTCGACCAGCGGTTGTGGCCGCCGATGTAGACCGCCGAGCGGGTGATCTCGACGCCCCAGAGGGTGTCGCCGCCGGAGGGGTTGGTCCACGTCGGGGTGAGCGCCGTGCCGGAGGCGTACGTCTCGAAGCGCGCGGCCGTGTCGCACAGCGTGCCGGTGTGCGGGCCACCGGTGGTGGCGACGACGAAGAAGGAGCCGTCGGGCGACATCTCGACGTCGCGCATGTAGCTGTCGAAGGCGCTGGGTGAGCAGATCGGCGTGTAGAGCGTGGTGTACCAGGTGGAGGACACCGTGGCGGTGGCGCCGGTGAGGTCGATCATCACGATCTGGTCGCGTGCTATCCCGCCGACCGTCCGGAAGTTGCCGACCACGACCATGCGGTCGCCCGCGGGGGACAGGGCGGACTCGCGCGGACCGATCGGCGCCTTGGCACCCGAGCCGGTGTTGTGGTTGCCGGCGGCGACGAGGTTCATGAACGGGTCGACGGCACCGGTCGTGGCGTTGAGCGTCGCGAACTGCCCGGAGCTGGCGCCCCCGATGTTCTTGAAGAAGCCGCCGATGAAGAGCCGGTTGTTGGGCAGCAGCTCCATCGTCTCGATGCCACCCGCTGTGCTGGGCGCCTTGAAGGACGAGACGGCCTGCCCGGTCGTGATGTCGAGCAGCTGGAGGTGGTTGGGTCCCTTGCCGTTGATCTTGGTGAAGTCGCCGGCGACGTACACCGTCGTGGACGTCGGTCCGGGCAACAGCTGCTGCACCTCGCCGTCCACGGTGGGGTTGAAGGTCTGGCTGACCAGGCCCGTCGTCGCGTCGAAGGCGAACAGGTTCTGGCGAGCGGCCGGGGTGCCGTTCATCGGGTCGGTCACCTGGGTGAACAGGCCGCCGGCGATCATCGTGTTGCCGACCTGGACGATCTTGTTGACGCTGCCGTCGAGCACCCACGGCGTCTTCTTGCTGGGGACGTCCCCCGGCATCTGGTTGGCCGCGGGAGCGGCCGCCGCAGCCGCCGCGAGGGGGGCCGCCTGCGCCACGGGCGTGGCGGCCTGGGCGGCGGGTGCGAGGGTGCCGACCGAGAGGGTGAGTGCGAGTCCCGCCACCAGGGCGAGCAGCTGTCGTGGGCGCACGTGTGTCTCCAGATCTTCACTAGGGGGTGGGACCCGACAGCAGCAGCGACGGATCCCGCGGGGTCAATCTGTCGGCGAGGAGCCGTTCGTGGGAGGAGCAGCGGTTGAACTGACCACTATTGGGGAGGTGTCGGGGTCGGGCCGTGTCACCCGGAGGCCACCGGGTCGGTACGTCGGGTCCTCGACCTGGTCGAGGGTGGGCGCGCCGAACATGGGCAGCCCGGTGGTGAGGCGCAGACCGCCCCACACCAGGGGGAGCAGGACGACCATGACGAGTCCCACGACCGCGACCAGCACGGGATGGGTGTCGTGCTCGCCTGCCCCCAGCGGCGCCCATCCCGCCTTGTCGAGCAAAGCCACCCCGGACATGGTGAGGACCACGACGATGCCCCGGCGGATGATCGACTGCGGGACCCGGGGGGCGATCAGGCTGCCGAGGACGGTGCCCGGCACCGAGCCGAGGACCAACGGGATGGTCAGGGTCCAGTCGAGCCCGTGCAGGGCGATGTTGGAGATCGCGGCGGCGAGCACGAGGGGGACGGCCTGGACGAGGTCGGTGCCCACGAGGCGGACCGCCGACAGGCCCGGGTAGAGCATCAGCAGCGCGATCATGATGACCGACCCCGAGCCGACGCTGGTGATGCCGACGAGCAGACCGCCGAGCGCACCGACGAGCAGGGTGGGGATCGGCCGGATCGTCGGGTCCGTGTCGCCCGCCCTGACGCCGGTGCGCATCCGCCGAAGGTTGATGTAGAGACGCAGTGCGTACGTCATCGCTGCGAAGAGCAGGGCGAAGCCGATCGAGAGCTTCAAGGTGCGGTCCAGGCCGCCCGGGGGAGCGAGCCAGCTGATCAGGTGGGGCCCGAGCAGGGCCATGGGCACCGAGCCGACCACCAGCCAGCCGGCGAGCCGCAGGTTGGGGGAGCCGGTGCGCTTGTGCACGATCGCCCCGCCGGTCTTGTAGACGGCGGCAGCCGTGAGGTCGGCCGTCACCACCGTCGCGGCGTCTCCGACACCGAGGAAGATCAGGGCAGGTGTCATCAGGGCCCCGCCACCCATGCCCGTCAGGCCGACCACGACGCCGACGAGGAAGCCCGCCACGAGGATGGCGAGGAAGGTGGTCGTCAGGAGGTCGCCCATGACACCCTTTCGGTCGTCGGTCCGGTCGGCTGCGCGCCGGGCGCGACAGGTGGTCGCGCAGGTCCTGGTGCATCACACCCGGTGGCCCTCCCTCCCGCAGCGGCCTCGCGGGAGGCCTCCCCGATTTCGGTGATAGCGGGTTGGTTGCGCCGGGCGTCCGCAGTGGCCCGTTTTACGTTCCCCGGCAGGCGCCGTGCAGCAGGGGACTGCGCCCTCACAAGGAGTGCAGATGAACCTTCTACAAGCAGGCCGGCGTCGCGGCGTCTCGGTAGCAGCAGTGATGTCCGTCCTCGCTGCTGCGCTCACCATGGTCGGCATTGCCGCCACACCCGCCTCGGCGGTGGACCTCATCACCTTCCGCGCCGGCGCCCAGGCGACCTTCAACCAGCCGTCGGCGCGGGTGACGATCCCGGCGTCGGTCCGTGAGACCGACGGCATGTTGTTGTTCGTCACCAAGAACAACGCGTCGGCCACCGTCACGACGGCGCCCGACGGGTGGACGTTGGAGGGCACGCGGCAGTCGAGCACCGACACCGAGACGACCCTCTACAGCCGGGTCGCGGCCGCCAACGACGCAGGCCRCAACGCGGCGGTCACCTTCTCCGCGACCACCAAGTCGACCATCACGCTTCTGGCGTACGACGGCACCGCGGCCGACCCGGTCTCCGTGGTCGCCTCCGCGGCCGAGACGGTCAACCGCGCGACCCACACGACGCCCGGCGCCAACGTCGCGACCGCGGGCTCGTACGTCGTGTCCTACTGGGCCGACAAGTCGGCGTCCCTGACCACCGGTTGGACCACCCCCGCCGGCCAGACCCAGCGCAGCATCGCCCTGGGCACCGGAGCCGGCCGGATCACGTCGATGGCGACGGATCGCAACAGCGTCTCTCCCGTCGGGGCGAGTGCCGGGGTCACCGCCACGGCGGCCGTCTCCACGGCCAAGGCGACCATGTGGACGGTCGTGCTCGAGCCGGACGGCGCCTCCGCCCCCAACGTCGCACCGGTTGCCTCGTTCAGCACGAGCTGCCCCACAGCGACCTGCACCGTCGACGGTTCCGGGTCCACCGACACCGCGCCGGGCACCGTCGCGTCCTACGCCTGGGACTTCGGGGACGGCACCACCGGCACCGGGGTGTCGACGACCCACACCTACACCTCGAGTGGCAGCAAGACGATCACGCTGACCGTCACCGACAACCAGGGCCTGACCAACGCGACGACGCGCACGGTCAACGTGACCGTCGGCGGTGGCGGTGGCGGCGGTGGCGGCACCCAGCCCGTGCCGGGACACACCCGCCTCGTGCCGGACAAGCCCCGCGCCAACACCCCGCTCATCAGCAACGGTGAGATCTGGGACATCGAGGTCATCCCGCAGCTCAACCGGGTCTTCATCGCCGGCGGCTTCACCTCTGCCGCGAACACCGTCAGCCCCACCACGACGGTCAACCAGCCCTACCTGCTCAGCTACAACCTCAACACCGGCCTGATCGACACGCAGTTCCGCCCGACCTTCGGCGGTGGCGGCGTCAACGCGGTCGAGGCGAGCCCGGACGGCACGAAGCTGTTCGTCGGCGGCTCCTTCAACACCGTCAACGGGGTGACCAAGCAGAAGGTCGCCAGCCTCAACCTCACGACCGGCGCCCCCCTGACCACGTTCGGCTTCACCAACGTCACCAACAACCAGGTGATGTCGCTCGCGGCCAGCAACTCCACGGTGTACGTCGGTGGGCGCTTCACCCGGATCAACGGGGTCGTCAAGAGCGGCCTCGCCGCGGTGAACGCCGCATCGGGCGCGGTGGACACGGCATTCAACAACGACATCACGGGCGGCATCGGAGTCAACGGCGCCCTGGGGGTCCAGCAGCTCAAGCTGACCCACGACGGGACCAAGCTGCTCGTCGTGCACACCGGACGGGAGATCGCCGGCCAGGACCGCTACGGCATGGGCATCATCGACACCGGGACCAAGCAGCTGCTGCCCTTCCGCAGCCAGCTGTGGGACGAGAACCTGGCCCGCGTCGGTGGCGTCACCCGCATCTACGGAGCGGACATCGCGCCCGACGACTCGTACTTCGTCGTCACCAGCGGCTCGGGCGGCGATGCGCCCCCGATCAGTGACACGGCGGTCGCCTACCCGCTGAACGCCGCCTCGCTGCAGGACTCCGACGTCGACGAGCTGTGGATCTCACGTCACTTCGACAGCATCTACTCGGTGGCCATCACCGAGCAGGCGGTCTACCTCGGCGGCCACTTCGGGTTCATCGAGTCCCCGACCTCCGACGACCCGTGGCCGGGCCTGGACAACGTCGGCTACGGCACCGGCCAGGGCCTGGCCGGCTACGGCCTCGGGGACCAGGTGGTGCGTCGCGACCACATCGCGGCGGTCTCCCCGACCACCGGCAAGGCGCTCGAGTGGAACCCGACCAGCGGCTCCAACTCGTTCGAGGGCAACAAGGCGATGGAGGCGACCTCGCGCGGCCTGTTCATCGGCGGCGACGGCATGTTCCAGGGCGGCGTCCGCACCGGACGCGTCGCGTTCTACGACTTCAACACGGTGACGAACCCGCCGGCCCTGCCGGACACGACCATCACCGCCCCGATCGAGGGCCGCGTGGTCGCCAACAACACGCCCTTCGAGGTCACCGGCACGGCCCGCGTCGCGACCGGCAGCGTGGGTCGGGTCCAGGTGAGGATCCAGGACCGTGACAGCGGCCAGTACCTCACGTCGGCCAACACGTGGACCGGCACCGCCACCACGGTGAACGCCACGCTCGGGGCAGGGACCACCAACCGCACGTGGACGCTCGGCAACCGCATCATCACCACCAACCGCAACCTGCTGGTCTCCGCCCAGGCGTTCACCGCAGCCACCGGTGGCACCGGGGACACGACCCAGGCCACCAAGAAGTTCGAGTCCTTCAGCACCGAGGACCAGACCCCGACCACCGGCATCTCGGGTCCGAGCGGCATCCAGACGTCGACCACCTTCACGGTGACCGGCACCGCCAACGACGACAAGGGCGTCAACTCGCTCAGCTTCTGGTTCCGTGACGAGCAGCAGCGCTACCTCCAGGCCGACGGCAGCGTCAGCTCGATCTTCAACACCTTCCGCGGCACTCCGGACGTCATCGGCGCCACCAACGCCACCTGGTCCTACGAGGTGACCCTGCCCCACGAGGGCGTGTGGCGCGGCAGTGCTACGGCGACCGACACCATCGGCCAGGCCGACCTCCGCAGCGCCACGCGTGACTGGACCGTCGACTCCACGGCGGTGTCTCCGACGGTCACGATCCAGGACCCGGTGCCGATGACCCCGCCCTTCGCGGTTCCGGCGGTCACGGTCGAGCCCGGGGGGCGGATGACCTTCGCGGGCACGGCCTCCGACGACGAGGGCCTCAAGAACGTCGAGGTCTCGCTGCGCAACTCCTCCACCGGGGAGAACCTCGCCGCAGACGGCAGCTGGGGGGTCGGGCTCTCGGCCGGCAACTACCGGATCTCGCCCGTCGAC
This sequence comes from Nocardioides sp. P4_G4, assembly GCF_056401085.1. Classification (NCBI taxonomy): domain Bacteria; kingdom Bacillati; phylum Actinomycetota; class Actinomycetes; order Propionibacteriales; family Nocardioidaceae; genus Nocardioides; species Nocardioides sp. P4_G4. Next base: position 15,972 of record NZ_JBFUKA010000071.1, on the reverse strand, counting down.
ATCAGCGGGGCGACCTACAACTGGACCTACACCACGCCGTTCAACCTCTCGGCGGGCACGTACAGCTTCACCGTGCGGGCCACGGACGACGAGGACCTGACCACGTCGTCGACGAACCAGGGACGACTCACCATCAACGCGCAGTACGCCGGCGATCTCGCCCCCGACGGCACCATGGCGTTCACGGCTCCTACCGACAAGTCGCTGACGGTCAACCTCTCCGGGACGGCCACCGACGACGTGGGCATCGAGAGCGTGCGGGTCTCCCTGCAGGACCGGGACACCGGACGCTACCTCCAGGCGAACGGCACCATGGCGGCAGCGATCGCCTACCGCAACGCCACCCTCACCCCGCCCACCGGCACCAGCGCGAGCTGGAGCCTGCCGGCCATCACCCTGCCGACGGGGGGCAACTGGCGCTTCTCGTCGATCGTCTTCGACACCCGGGGTCAGCAGGACCCGAGCCCGGCGACGGGGACCTACGCCGTCTACCCGGGCGACGGGGCGCCCACCCTCAGCGCCACGCTGGGGCAGCCGGTGAGCGGCAGCTCCTTCAACGACGGCAAGATCGTCGTCACCGGTCGCGCAGAGGACGCCCCCGACGCCAACGCCAGCATCGCGTCGGTACGGGTCGGGGTGGTCAATGCCGCCGGGCAGTACATGAGCTCGACCGGCACCTTCACCAGCACGACGGCGAGCTTCCGGACCGCGTTCCTCAACAGTCCCGGCAGTGCGGGGTCGAACTACTCCTACACGACGCCGGTCATCCCGGCAGGGACGTACACCGTCCTCGTGCAGTCGGTCGACGTCCACAACCAGGCCAGTGACAGTGACGCGGTCACCGTGGGCGACCAGCCACGCGCGTCCACGGGGATCACGGTCACCTCGCCGTCGAACAACCCGCCGGTGCCCAGCTTCACCTACAGCTGCAACCAGAACGTGTGCACGTTCGACGGTCGGGCCTCGACCGACGAGAACCCGAGCTCGCTGACGTACACGTGGAGCTTCGGCACCTCGACGGGCACCACGACCAACGGCACGGGCCCGCTGCCCACGCGGACCTTCACCGCTCCGAGCCCGGCGGGCGCGCCGTTCCAGGTGACGCTGACGGTCAAGGACGAGTGGCAGGTCTCGGTCACCTCGGCCGCCCAGAGCGTGACGATCGTCGAGCCGTCGGGCAACTCCGCCCCCGTGCCGACCTTCACCCAGAGCTGCCAGGGCCTGACCTGCGCGGTGAGCAGCCAGGGCACCGTCGATCCCAACACCGGGGACCTGATCAACTACTCCTGGAACTGGGGCGACGGCACGGCACCAAGCACGGGCGCTACGCCCGCGGCCCACGTCTACGCGGCGTCTGGCAGCTACACCATCACCCTCACCACGACGGACGGCTGGGGCAAGACCGCCTCGACCACCCGCAACGTGAGCCTGTCCGAGCCGGCCGGCAACACTGCGCCGAGCGTCTCCTTCACCGCGAGCTGCACGTCGTTCACCGTGTGCACGACGAACAGCTCCGCAACGACCGACGCCCAGGGCGACGCGCTGAAGTACTCGTGGAACTGGGGCGACAGCACGCCGGTCAGCACGACGGCGAACCCGAGCCACACCTACTCGACCCCGGGCACCTACAACATCGTGCTCACGGTGACCGACGTGTGGGGCAAGGCGGGCTCGGCGACCCGGTCGGTGACGATCGCGGCGCCCACGGGCAACAATGCCCCGACGGCCGTGATCGCGTCCGGATCGTGCACGACCACCAACACCACCTGCACGATGAACGCGACCGGGAGCAGCGACCCGGACACCGCGTCCGGCGACGCCGTCCGTGACTACGTGTGGAGCTGGGGTGACGGCACCCCGGACACCACCGGGGCGTCCGTCAGCCAGTCGCACGTGTTCCCGATCGCCGGGACCTTCACGGTGACGCTGAAGGTGCTCGACAAGTGGGGCCGGGCGAGCACCACGGTGACCACGTCGGTCAGCACTGCGGCCGAGCCGGCCGGCAACAACCCGCCGGTGGTCACCTTCGCCCAGCCCACGTGCACCGGGCGGACCTGCATGACGAGCAACACGGCGATCGCCGACGCCGACGGCGGGATCCGGAGCGTCACCTACAAGTGGGCCGACGGGACCGCGGACCTGGTGACCACCTCGACCGCTGCCCAGACCCACACCTACACGGCGGCGGGGACCTACACGATCACCCTGGTCGCCACCGACAACTGGGGCAAGACGACCACGGTGACCAGGTCGGTGACGGTCACCTGATCCGACACCTCAGGGGAGGGGCCGTGGACACACCGTCCACGGCCCCTCCTCGGGCGTCCGGGGGAGGGGGCCGCACGTCGTGGCAGGCGGGTTGCCCCCGCTCGAGCGACACGCGTGGTCCGCGCGTGGAGTTGCCGAAAATTTGACACTGTCGACGGCCCGTCCCTTACCGTTCATGGGATTCAGGGACCCCCAGTGTCGATCCGACTCCCCTGTCGTGCGTGGTCGTCGGCGCGTTGAGCGCCGACGTGGATCTGGGTGTCCGGTACCTGTCATGCTGACCACCCCCGAAGGGTCAACTCGTGCACTCAGTCTCACGTCGTTCCATGCTCCGTCTCGCCGGCGGACTTGCCGGCACCGCCACCGGCGTCGTCGGTGCCGCTCAGCTCGCCCCGGCCCAGGCAGCCGCCTCCCGCAAGGTCAAGGTCCGGCTCAGCCCCAGCGTCGTCCAGACCGGGGACCGGCTCACCCTCCACGTCGCCGAGAACCTGTCCCAGGCCCGCAGGATCCGGGTCCGCGACACCAACGGCCTGACGTGGAAGCGGATCCTCCGGAACCCCCGCTACCAGGTGTGGACCGCCAAGGCCGGCAAGCCGGGATCCGGGACCGTGACGGTCGTGACCCGACGGGCCGACGGCAAGGTCTTCCGCAACCGCGTCGACTACCAGGTGACGAGTGGCGCCACGACGGCCCCCGTGGCCGGTGCAGCGCTCATCGGCATGAGCACCCCGGCCGACGTCTGGGACGCCCGGGTGGCCGAGGTCGGCGGTGGCCTCGCCGCTCGCCGCATCTTTGCCGACCTCGCGGCCGGGCCCACCTCGCAGCTCAAGCTCGTCGAGCAGGCGCATGCCGACGGCATGCTGCCCGTCATCTCCTACAAGGTGGGCGGTGACGCCGCGGGCGCTGCTGCTGGCGCGTACAACGCGGTCGCCGAGCAGGCCGCGGCCAAGCTCGCCTCCTACGGCAAGCCCACGGCCGTCACCTTCTGGCACGAGCCCTACGGCGACATGACCGGTGAGCAGTACGCCGCCGCCAGCCGCCAGCTCCTGCCGATCTTCAAGCGCGGCGAGCTGCGCGTCGGCCCGATCCTCAACGGGTGGCTCCTCGACAACAAGGTCGCCGACCTCACCTCGTTCTGCCCCGACGACCTGTTCGGGCTGTGGGACTGGTTCGGCATCGACACCTACGAGTCCGGCACCATGGAGAGCCCCGGCTCCGCGAAGCCGGCGGACCGGATCCCGGCCCTGGTGTCCTACCTGCACTCGCGTGGGCACGACCTGCCCATCGGCGTGGGCGAGTACAACGGGTACTCCGCCGAGACCATCGCGGCGGCCGGCGCGGCCCTGCTGGGCACGCCCAACGTCTGGTTCGGCTGCATGTGGAACTCCACCGAGGGCAAGGGGTGGACGCTCGAGGGCGAGCGCCTCCAGGCCTTCCGTCAGACCCTCGTGACGGCCCGCGCAGCACGGTCCGCCTGACGCCACCGAGCGTCCTCCTCCAAATGGGGGAAAACCTCTGAATGGGGCCCGCAGGAGTGCTGCGGGCCCCATTCGTCACCTACGGTCGGTCCGGTCTAGACGTCGTGTCGGTGCGCCGAGCGCCCGGCGGGCACCCCTGTGCCCACTCCCTCCAGGTTGCCGTGATGGTCACGCCCGGGAGCGAGCCGTCTCCTGCGAAAGGTCGCACCGCCATGAAGTCCCTCTCTCGTCGCTCCCTGCTGCGCGTCTCCGGTGCCTCGGGCGTCGCGGCGCTCGTCGCCGCCAACCCCCTGACCCCGTCCTACGGCGCCTGGACCCCGGTCCGGGCGTGGCTGGACAGTGCTGTCGTCGCCCCCGGCGACCTGCTCGTCCTGAACGTCGAGGAGTCGCTGCGGCGCGAGTGCACGGTCGCGGTCGAGGACGCCACCGGCCTGGTGTGGGCGCAGCTCTCGATCGCCACCGGCTCGCAGGTCTGGGTCGCGAGCGCCGTCCTGCCCGGCGAGGGCTCCTTGACGGTCGTCACGACCAGGGACGACGGAAAGGTCTTCCGCACCGTCCTGGGCTACCAGGTCACGGGCGTGCTCGCCGGCGGCGCCCGCCCGACCGGCACCCGCATCGGAATGAGCTCTCCCGACAGCGTCTGGGACGAACGGGTGGCCGAGGTGGGCGCCGGCCTGGCGTCCCGGCGCATCTTCGCCGACCTGGCCGCCGGCGCGGGAAGCCAGCTGCGACTCGTGGAGGACGCGCACGCCGCGGGCATGCTGCCGGTCATCTCCTACAAGGTCGGGGGTGACGTGGCGGGCGCGGCCTCCGGTGCCTTCGACCGCGTCGCCGAGCAGGCCGCGGCCTCGCTGGCGTCCTTCGGGCTGCCGACCGCCGTCAGCGTCTGGCACGAGCCGTACGGCGACATGTCCGGGGATCAGTACGCCGCCATCAGTCGGCGCCTGCTGCCGGTCTTCCGGCGCGACGAGCTCCGGGTCGGTCCGATCCTGAACGGGTGGCTGCTCGACAACCAGGTCGACACGTTCGCGTCGTACTGTCCCGACGAGTCCTTCGCCCTGTGGGACTGGTTCGGCATCGACGCCTACGAGAGCGGTACCCCGGACTCCCCCGGCGGGCGCACCCCCGCCGATCGGATCCGGGCGGTCTCGACCTACCTGGGCTCCCGCGGCATCGACCTGCCCCTCGGTGTCGGCGAGTACAACGGCTTCAGTGCGGAGACGATCGCCGACGCCGGTGAGGCGCTCCTCAGCACTCCCGACGTCTGGTTCGGGTGCCTGTGGAACTCCACAGGGGGCCAGGGGTGGGCGCTCTCGGGCGATCGCCTCGCTGCCTTCCGGGCGACCCTCGCCGACGCGCGGAGCGCCGACCCCGTCCTGCCGTGACCGAACGCGCCGCGCCTCCCGGGGGGAGGCGCGGCCCGTACGGGTTCAGCGGGGTACGACGTTGGCGGAGCGTGCTGAGGCGGGGCCGGTGCCGATGGCGTTGATGGCCACGACGGTGAAGCGGTAGTTGCCGGCGGCSAGGGTGAAGGAGCGTTGCCGGACGCTGGCTCCGAGRATGGGTGAGGTGGTGGTCGAGAGCACGGTGGCGTTGGCGGCGCTGGAGCTCATGCGGAGTGCGGTGACCTGGTAGCCGGTGATGGGTGAGCCGCCGGTGCTGGTGGGTGGTGTCCAGCGGGCGATGGCGGTGAGTGAGCCGCCGGCGGCGCCCTGGCTGGGCGTGCCGATGACCGGTGCTCCGGGTGCGGTGGTGGTGGCCGGGGTGACGGCGTTGGAGGAGGCGGAGAAGGCGCCGGTGCCGGCGCTGTTGATGGCCGCGACCTGGAATCGGTAGGTGGTGCCGTTGGTGAGTCCGGTGATGTTGAGGGTGGTGGCCGTGGCCGCCGCGGGGCGGAGTGCTCCGACCTGGTTGCCGACGTTGTCCAGGACCTTGACGGAGTAGCCGGTGATGCCGGAGCCGCCGTCGTCGGTGGGTGCGGTCCATCGGGCGGTGGCGCTGGCGTTGCCGGCGCTGGCGGTGCCGATGGTGGGGGCGGACGGTGCGGTGACGGCGGGTCCGCCGGCGGTGGATCCGGGGGTGCCGGATCCGGCGGAGAGCTGCCAGTTGGCTCCGTCGTTGTTGTCGGCGGCGAGGTTGGCGAGCTCGAGGGACTGCCCGCTGGTGGGGACGGGCCAGCCGGCGCCGCCGTAGGTGAGGCTGTCGGCGACGCTGGCGTCGGGTCGGGTCAGGGTGAGTGTCCCGGTGGCCGGGAGGGTGCCGGTGTAGCGGTCCCCGACGAACACGGTGGAGCCGTAGGCGGCCCGGAAGGCGGGGTCGTTGCTGGCGAAGGTCATGGTGGAGCGGGGCAGGATGACCGTGCCGGGCTGGATGACGAAGCTCGGGATCGAGGTGCCGGTGAGGCTCCAGCCGGAGAGGTCGATGGCGGTGGAGCCGGGGTTGTAGAGCTCGACGAACTCGGCCAGGTCACCGCCCGTGGGGGAGTGCTGGATCTCGTCGATCACCATGTCCGGCGTGGCCGGCTGGTTGCCCGGGACCCGTGCGTCGGAGTTGAAGATGTTGCGCCGGGCCGTGAGGTCGTTGAACAGCCGGGTCCTGAACGTGGTGTACGTCGTGCCGCTGGGGTACGGCCAGGAGCCGAAGTCCAGGGCTGCGGTCGGCTGGGCCGGCGACAGCCTCGCGTCGTACAGCGCCTCCATGCGTCCCGGGGCCAGGATGTCGTTGACGAGGGTCCGGACCCGGCGGAAGTACATGTCGCGCCACTGGGGGACGGCGAGGATGGCACGCATCAGCGCACTCGTGTTGTCGCCCGGCTCGGCCGGCGTCACGAACGTGCTGTTGACGTTGCAGCAGCCGTTGCCGAGGGTGTGGTCGAGGTCCCACGGAATGATCTTCCAGCGACCGGTCGTCGGGTTGAGGACGAGGTCGAAGTTCTTGGACGACGAGTCCTGGTGGTCGACGATCGCGGTGACGGCGGCGTAGTTGATCATCTTCGGGAGGTCGGCGTTGGCCAGCAGGAAGTCCCGCTGGGCGTTGCCGGTGAGGTTGACGCCGTTGAGGAAGGCCGCCAGCGACGCGTAGTTGGTGTCGTCGGGGTTCTCCTTGGTGAACCGCACGTTGACCGGTCGCGAGGCCGTGAACGCGCTGGTCTCGGCCGCGTAGACCTCCTTGTCGTCGTAGCCCTCGCGCTTGCGCCAGGTGCCGTCGAAGACCTCGTTGAAGTTGTAGAGGCCCTGGAAGGCGCCGTTGCGCTGGGTGCGGATCGGGAACATCTGGTGGTTGACGATGCCGGCTCGCTGGTAGGCCTCCCACGACAGGATCGCGCGGCCGTGGGACTTGTCGCTCCAGTCGGCCTGCATGTCGAACTCGTCGACGGGCTCGGTGATGACTCCGGGCATGTCGAGGTCGTGGTTCTGCGGGGTGTGGAACTTCCAGCTGACCTTGGGGTCGTTCTGCGAGGCGTGGCCCTTGATGTTGGCCTCGACATTGTCGATCACGACTCCGCCGTAGGCGAGCACGGCCGTGCGGGTGATGTCGACCGTGGGCTGGTTGACCATCGCGTTGTAGTCGGCGTCCGAGATGAACCACTCGAGCACCGGGATGGTGCTGGTGATGCCGTTCGGCACGACCGCGCCGCGGTAGTTGATGGTGTCGTCGACGCGCGGGATGCGGTTCGTGCCGACGGCGTTGGTGGCCTCGACGCGGTAGCGGATCAGGTGGCCGGCGGCGGCGCCGGGGATCGTGGCGCTGAAGGTGCCGTCGCCGTTGTTGGTCATGGGGCTGGTCTGCTCGGCGGCGAAGTCGGTGCGGTAGCGCAGGACGGCGCTGTTCTGGCCGCTGATGGTCGCGGAGACGACGACGGGCTGGCCGGCTGCCGGGATGGTGGGGGTGGCGGTGACGGCGGCGATGCGTGGCGTCAGGCCGCTGCGGCGCACGGAGTTGGCGGCACCCGGGGTGCGGCCGTTGGCGTTGGTGGCGGCGGCCCAGTTGAGGGAGTCGTTGTTGTCCAGGCTGGCGTCGATCAGCTCGAGGGACGGGCCGGTGCCGTCGGCCTTGACCGGCCAGGGCTCGTCGGTCCCGTAGGCGACGGTGTCGATGGTGGCGCCGAGGTTGTCCTTGAGGGTGATGGCCTCGCCGGAGTTGGAGAGGTTGCCGCCGTAGACGGCCGCGGGGGCGAAGCCGTAGCGGGACTGGAACTGGACGGCGTCCTTGGCGACCACGAGGTAGCCGCCGCCGGGGATGGTGGTGCCCGGGGCCAGGGTGAGGGTGATGCCGGAGAAGACCCACCCGGAGAGGTCGACGGCCGTGGTGCCGGTGTTGTAGAGCTCGAGGTAGTCGTCGCCGTCGAGGTCGGACACGGCGTGGTACATCATCTCGTTGATGACCACGTCGGTGGCCGCGGCGTGTGCCGGCGACACGCCTACGACTGCCAGGCCCGCGGCGACCGTGGCGGTCGTGGCCAGGATCGCGGAGATGTTCGATCGAAGAGTTCTCATGAAGTCCGCCCGTGAGGTCGAGGTGGCGTGCGCCACGTCCAGCACGCTAGGCCCGGCCGCCGGGGACCTCATCCTCGAATGAGGGGAAGTCCGCTCCGTGCGGTCACGGAGTCAGCACGATCCCGGGCCCCGGCGTCCCTCGCCTGCCGGCTCCCGGTCGACGGCGCAGCGCCGAGCGGAACGCCCCGAGGCCCAGGGCATCGCGCCAGGTCCAGATGCCGGCCACGTAGGCGATCGCGGCCACGACGACCAGGGCCACCTCGACCGCGAGCGGCCAGCCGGTCAGGGCCACGAGGAGGCTTGCCGTGCCGAAGGTGCCCACCGCACCGAGGCCGACGTAGCCCGAGGCCCGGGTCAGGGGCCACAGGCCGAGGTGCGCGCGCACCTGCACGAGCGGGAGCACGTTGCGCACGACGATGGCCACCGACCACGCGGTGGCCGCGCCCCGGATCCCGTCGAGGGGGATGAGCACCAGGTTGAGGCCGACGTTGACGGCGAGCGCAACCACGCTGTTGCGCAGGCTGAGCCAGCTGCGACCCGCCATCAGCAGCACGGAGTCGACCGGGCCGCACGCCGTGGCGAGCAGCATGGTCAGCGACAGGATGACCACGACGGGTGCCGCGACGTCGTACCCGGGTCCGAAGATCTGCATCAGCTCGGTCGCGAAGCCCGCCGTCACCAGGTAGAGCGGCCAGGAGGCGATCATGCTCCACAAGGTGGCGGCCTGGAACACCGAGCTGGCGGCCCGGGTCTCACCGCGGGCGAACAGCGAGCTGATGTGCGGCGAGAGGGCCTGCTGCACGGACTGGACGAAGAGCTGGCCCACGACGACGAACCGGGTGGCCGCGGTGTAGAGGGCCGCCTCGGCCGGCGATGCCAGCGCCGCCACCAGCACGATGTCGGAGCGCTTCAGTGCGGTCTGGGTGACGCGGGCGATCGCGCGCGGAGCCGTGTAGGCCCAGAACTCGCGCGCCAGGGTGAGCCAGGGGGTGACGGGGCCTTCGCCCTTCGTCGCCCGGCCCACCAGCCGGTGCAACCACCACAGTCCTGCCACGAGCCCCGCCAGGTAGGGCACGGACCAGGCGACGGCGAGGGCGACCGGACCTCCTCCGAGGAGGAAGACGCCGAGCACGGCCGCCGACTGCAGGCCGATGCGGCCGATGTTCTCCACGACGACCGTCGGGCGCATCGAGCCGGTGCCGCGGGTGGCGGCCTGCACCAGGTCGTGCAGGGCGGCGACCGGCAGCACGAGCGCGAGGGCGCGCAGCATCGTCGTCATGATCGACGCGGCGTCCGACCCGACCATGGCCGGCGCCAGGGCCGGCGCCACGACGTACAGCCCGGCAGCGGCCACGAGCGCGACCACGAGCACCGGGACCGCCGAGACGACCAGGGTGCGCGGCAGGTCGCCGCGCCGTCCGGAGGCCAGGTGGGCGGGCATCCACTTGACCAGCCCGGTGTCGGTCCCGAGGAGGGTGACCGCCTCGAGGATGAGGAAGGCCGACGTGGCGGAGAACAGGGTGCCGGCCACGGTCGGCGTGAAGCCGTTGGTGACGATGACGACCAGGACGACGCCGAAGACCGCGCTGAACCCCGCCCCGACGACGCTGGCGGTGCCACGGCGGGCGAGCTTCTCCAGATGACCCCGGTGGTCGTCGACAGCGGATGGGTCGGCCGTCATCGTCTCGACCTGGTGGCTCGGTCGCGCACGACGGAGCCCTCCGTGTCGGTGTCCGCGGCGTCGGGAGCGGTGGCCCGCAGCCGACCGGTCGACGCACTGCGCGAGGTGAGCACCACCGCTGCCAGCGCGGGCGCGTCGGTGGTGGGCTGGGCGGCGACCTGCGAGACGTCGCGGGCTCGCGTGCGACCGGTCGTCACGACGACGAGACCCAGGTCTGCCGCACCGACGACGGCCTCGCCCTCGGCGCTGTCGAAGCCCGGCGACTGCAGGACCACGAGGTGACCGGCCTCGACCAGCGGCCTGAGCGTCGTGCGCAGGCGGTCGGGCGAGAGGAGCTCGCCGCTCTCGGGGCTGAGGCCCCAGGGCAGCAGGCTCAGGAGCGGATCGACGCTCGGCTGGAGCATCTCGATCACGTTGAGGCGCTCGTGCAGGAGGGCCTCGGCCAGTCCGCGCTGCTCGACCTCGAGCCCGCTGCTGGCGGACGGGCCGTCGGCCCGGACCAGGACGACGCGGTGCCCGGCGCGGGCGAAGGACTCGGCCACTGACTCGGCCATGACGGAGTCGGGTCCACCGGACCCGGCGGGTGCCACCGCGATGACCTCGGGTGTCGGCTCGAGGTCGAGGATCCTGGCGCGCAGCCTGCGGATGGTGGCCTCGACGGCCTCCTTGGCCGGCGTACGCCGCACGCGTGCCCGCCACCCCCGTGGCGGCACGGCGGCCAGGACCGGCAGGCCGGCGGCCTCGACCTCGGACGCGGCGCGCACGACGCCGGCGAACCGCTCCAGGGCGACCGCGATGAGGCATCCGAGCAGGAGGCCGGCGAAGGCGCCACCCAGCAGCATCAGGAGCGGGGTCAGGGACCCGGTCCGCACCGGCGTCGAGGCCGGGGTGATGACCGAGCCCGCCGGTGCCTCGCTGTTCTCGAGGTAGGAGCGTTGGGCGCGCAGGCTGACGAGCTCGTTGCGCAGGGCGCTGGCCAGCTCCGACTGGAAGAGGCGCTCGGCCGCGGTCCCCTGCTGCGCGGCGGCGGTGGCGTCGCGCAGGTTGTCCACGACCCCCTGGGTCTGGGACTCGACGCGGGCGATCCGCTCCGCGTTGACCTCGACGGCGCGCTGGTCACGGTTGTCGAGGTAGGCGACCGACCAGGAGTCCGCGACCCGCTGGGCCACCTTGGCGTCCGCCGCGACGTAGGTCATCTCGAGCACCTGCGTGTTGGGCGGCAGGGTGATGCTCGACCCCTTCTGGAGCTGCCGCAGCGTGAGCGGCGGGTTGTCGCTGGCCACCTTGCTCAGCACCTCCGCCGAACGGGCCACCTGGGCCTCGGTCTCGAGGCTGGTCAGCTCGTCCTGGCGCACCGACGACGGGGCCGGGGCGAACGGGTTGCCGACGGTCGGGTTCACCAGGACGTGCGCCGTGCTGGAGTACGACGTGGTCTGTGACGCGGCGAGCAGCCACCCGATGAGGAGTCCGTTGGCGAGGCACCAGGCGACCACCACCAGGTGGTGCCGGACGGCCCGGATCAGCAAGGGGCGAGGGGCGTGCGGTGCGATCTCAGACTGCATGACGGGCGTCCTCCAGACGCGTGAGGGCATCCGGCAGGGAGCCGAGGTGCCGTGGGGACAGCGATCGTGACGACGAGCGGTCGAGCAGGCGGCGGCGGTCGGCACGAGCGCCGAGGAGGCAGCCGCAGAGGAGCCCGAGCATCGCTCCGGACACGATGGGCACCTCGCGGTTGGCGTAGTCCGGCCGGGTCGCCGGCTGGGCCGGGTCGATCAGCTCGGCCGGGTCGAGGCGGGCCTCCTCCAGCTCCTGGAGCCCTTCGCGCAGCTCGAGGATCTGCGCGAACTGCTCGTCGGACGCCGGGATGACGAGGCGCTGGTCCTGCTCCTTGGCCAGCTCGTCCTCCTGACCGGTGACCCACAGGCGCAGCAGCCGGAGCTGGTCGGGGCGCAGGGCGCCGAGCGCGTTGCGACGTACGCGGACCAGCTCGGAGGCCGCGGCATCGGCTGCCGCGACGGCCGCGGTGGCCGAGGACGCCTTCACGCTGACGTGGAGGACGTGGCTGTTGGGCGAGGCCGTCACCGACAGGCTCTCCTGGGCCGCGGCCGCGTCGGTGCCCAAGGCGTCCGCGACCGCCCCGAGCACCTCCGGGCTGGCGAGCAGCTGGGCGTCGGTGTCGATGCTGACCTCCGGGGGTGCCAGCCCGTCGCCCGTGGGGAGGACGTACTTGGGCACCGGTGCGAGGGCGACCGAGGCCGTCGAGGACCAGGTGCTCGGCTGGGTCGTCGACCAGGCGAACCCGAGCAGCAGCCCGAGCACCATGAGGGCGCCGATGCGGAGCCGGTGCCGGCGGACGAAGGCGGGGTAGTCGGACCAGAGCGGAAGCTCCGCCCCTCGGCTCAGCACAGCCATGCGGGTTCTCGTCCCAGCAGCTCGGCCAGCCTGCGGTCGTGGGGCTCGAAGTGCTCACGCAGCTGCTGCCGCGTGGCGTCCGGCATCGGGGAGCTGGGCCGGCCGTTCCACCGGTCGAAGCGGTCGGGCAGCACCTGGGCCACCTCGAGGAAGTCGAGCACGCCCGCGTACGTCGTCTCGGGCTGCTCGAAGAAGGACTCGCTCTCGATCACGTGGATGCGGTCGGCGGGGAAGAAGTCGCGCATCCGCAGCAGCTGGTCGGCGTACTGGCCACGGAGCCGGTAGGCCTGGTGGCGGTGGCGAGCGCTCTGGTAGCCGTCGTCGGCACGCATCCGCTCCACCTCGCCGGCCAGCCGCTCCTCCTCGAGCTCGAGGGCACGCTCGAAGGACTCGGTCTCGAACCCGCGGGCCAGCTCGTGCTTCCAGGCCGAGTAGGCGCGCTCGACGGGGTCGCGGAGCATCATCAGGATGCGGACGTCCGGCAGGTCGCGCGCCATCCGCTCGGCGACCCGGGGGTGGAACATGTAGTAGCCGCTGGCCTCGAACGTGATCGGGTCGCCCGCCACGTCGCGGGTCCGGCGCTGCAGGCTCGACGCGGTGGGGAAGTGCCCCTGGTACCACGCCGGCCCCTTGTCGTAGTTGACGTCGAAGTAGTTGACGCCCTTGTGGTAGTTGGCGGAGTGGATGAGGGGGTGGGACTGGAGCGCACGGAAGAACGACGTGGTCCCCGCGCGCTGTGCCCCGACGAGGACGAAGGAGGGGAGCTGTCGCAGTCCCGCGGTGGCGGAGCCGACCCGGACCGAGACGACGCGTCCCATCGTCTTGACGGGGTGGGGGGCGGCGGTGCGGATGCTCATGGTCGTCCTCTCGAGGGTGCGGGGTGCTCGTCCGGGGTGCGCTCCAGCAGCGCGAGGGCCCAGGCAGTACGCCGTTGCAGCGCGGGGGTCGCGCCGTGCGTCAGCGCCTCCACGTAGCGGGCGGAGATCTCGAGCAGGTAGAGCCGGAGGGTCAGCGCGTGCAGGCCCGGGTCGACACCCACCTGCGTGAGGGTGCGGGGGACCGACCGCAGGAAGGTCTCCTCCTGGCGCTGGAAGTCCCGCTCGCCCGGCCGGACGGCCTGGGCGGCGAAGTGCAGGGCGTCGAAGCCGACCGGGACGGCGGGGTCGTAGCGCTCCCAGTCCCACACCTGCAGGGCACCGTCGCCCATGCCCATGTTCCAGTGGCCCCAGTCGCCGTGCCACCCGCCCAGCTCCACGTCCCGGTCGCCGTGGTGGCGCTCGATGTCGTCGACCGCCGCCCACAACCGGTCGCCCAGCGGCTCCCGGGCGAGCTCGTCGGCGCTGCTGCGCATCCGGTCCCAGAAGCTGCTCCGGGCCAGGGCCGAGCGCGTCGTGCCGGCCAGGAGGACGACCTCGCGCATCGCGGCCAGCCTGGCGGCGGGCAGCACGGGGTGGCTCGCGTCGACGGGGAGCGCGGAGATGACGAGCACCTCGAGCCCGCCCCATCGTCCGTGGTGGATCAGTCGCGGCACCCGGAAGGACGCGGGGGCGAGGTCGCCGACCGTGGCCAGCGCGTCGGCCTCGCGGCGCACGAGTCCGGCCGTCAGCTCGTTCTGGCCGACCTTGGCGTAGCCGAGGAGCCGGCCCGCGAGGTCGAAGACCTGCAGCACGGGCTTCTGGTTGACCCGTCGGGTCCCGAGCATCACCCCGACCCGGACCGGTGTCCCGAAGCACTCGGTGAGGTGGGTCTCGATGGAGTCGGCGGCAGGGTCCGAGCCCGGCACCCGCAGCATCGGCCACCGGGCCAGGGCGAACGCGCGGGTCCGGACCGAGCGCTCGAGCAGCCCGCGCACCGGACCGGCGAGCCGGCCGCGTCCACTGCCCAGCCGCTGCAGCATGCTCGAGGAGCCGGGCACGTCCGCCGGGACCAGGAGCCGCGGTCGGCGCTCGCTGGGGAAGAGGTACGCGTCGCGGTGCGGCAGCCCGCTCCGGTGCCGGCTGCGGGTGACGTGGGGTGCGTCCCACGGCTCGGGCCACAGCAGCCGCGCCACCTCGGCGGCGTACGACGCGGACGCATCGGTCGACGAGGACCTCATGACGACACCTCTCCGGCTCGTGGGAGATCGGGGTCCGCGAGCTCGGCGTCAGCCTGGTCGCTGCGGGCCATCAGGCCGATCGCGATCAGTGCCGTGAACATGGCCGAGCCGAGTGAGTCGTAGACGAAGAAGCACAGGACCGCCACCAGCAGCACCGAGCACGTCGTGACGTCGAGCGGAGCGGGACCCCGGGCCCGGCGAAGGAACTGCAGGGCGAAGAACGACAGGCACAGTGCCGTGCCGACGAAGCCGGTGGTGAGCACCAGGCGCCACATGAAGCCCTGGGTGCCGAGCGGCGGTGGAGCGCACTGGTGGCACGAGCTCGTCTCGCCGCCGGCGAGCGAGCTGAAGCTGCCCTGCATGGTGCGCGTGGTCCCGTAGCCCACGAAGGGCGAGCCCTGGGCGGTCACCGAGGTCACCGTCTCCGCCGTGCCGGCCCGTCGGTCGTTGCTGTGCGGGGTCTCGACCCGCAGGACCAGGGTGTCGTAGAGCGGGGAGGACACGAAGACGATCCCGCCGACCACCACGGCGACCACCAGGATCTGCAGGGCCCGGCCGCGGCCGTTGACCGCGAGACGGAACGCGGAGTACATGGCCGACAGGGCCAGGGAGATCCACAGCCCGCGGTTGAGCGAGAAGGTGATCGGGAAGATCGCCGCCAGCAGGACCAGCGGGCCGACCTTGCGCCGCCATCCGGCGTCGCGGCCGAACCAGCCCAGGATGAAGAAGGGGAGGTACAGCGCGAGGTTGTTGCCCCAGGCGTTGGAGTAGGGGAAGGGCGCGGTGGGGCGGGGCTGCACGTAGCCG
Organism: Nocardioides sp. P4_G4; assembly: GCF_056401085.1. Taxonomy (NCBI): domain Bacteria; kingdom Bacillati; phylum Actinomycetota; class Actinomycetes; order Propionibacteriales; family Nocardioidaceae; genus Nocardioides; species Nocardioides sp. P4_G4. The sequence continues at coordinate 735 of NZ_JBFUKA010000071.1, read as the reverse complement.
AGGAAGTCGCTCGAGGACGACAGCGAGGGGTGGACGAGGGTGCGCACGAAGTTCGTCGAGACCAGCTTGCGCGGCAGCACGAGCTCCATCGGGGACTTGAACTCGAAGGTGGGGGCCAGCATGGCGAGCACCCCGAAAGCCGTCGTGACGACGAACATCCAGCCCAGCAGCCGTACGATGCGCTGCGTCGGGACCTCGCGCGTCGTGTTGGCGACGTACAGCATGGCGATGGTCACCGCGGCGTACCAGCCGCCCCACACGGCGAAGTTGGCGAGGCGTCCGAGGATCCCGCCGCCGGGCACCGTGCCGGGCGCGTCGGCGCGGACCAACAGGGCGCCGGCCAGGATCCAGACGAGGAACAGCAGCCACAGGGCGTAGCCGTGCGGGACCCGCAGGCTGCCCTTGCGGTGCAGGATCACCGCCATGGCCAGGGCCATGGCGAAGAAGATGAGCTGCGCGAACCCGAGCGCCCACCAGAGCGGGAACCCGAGGTAGAGCACGGCGAGCGGCCACCCCGGCTTGAGGAGGCGCGGTCCGGCCGGCGCGGGCGGGACGGGGCGCGCCGGACGCCGCAGGACGATCTGCGACATCAGGCGGTCCTGGCGGGGTTCGCCCGCGACGCGGGTCCGACGTAGCCGTAGCGCAGCAGCTGGGGCAGGGTCACGGCCGTGACCACCGCCCGGGCGCCGGTCGGCAGCGATCGGCGCCAGGCGTCGTCGACGCGGAGGTCAGGTC
>NZ_JBFUKA010000070.1:0-25178 GCF_056401085.1 Nocardioides sp. P4_G4 | reverse complement strand
GGGGGCGGACGACGTCGGCGCGCCCGCCACCGGCGTACCGGCGGCGGCAGCAGCAGCGGTGGAGCGGGTGGAGACCTTGGTCGACACGGTCGAGCCCGACGCGGCGCGACCGGGAGTCACGACCAGGCGCGCCCCACGGCGGCCGACGGGCTCGCGACGGGCCAGCACCCGCATCGTGTGCGAGAAGCGCTCGACGGAGCGGCTCCGCACCGCCTCGTCATGGTGCTGGAGCGCCTTGGGGATGAGATAGACGGCCCAGGCCACCGCCAGGGCGACGAAGATCAGTGCGCTCGGGTCCACACGTGGAGGTTAGGTTCGCCAGCACACCGTGGGGCGGATGTCTACAGGTGTGTCGCGAAACAACTGGTGTGACTCGTGGGAAAAGTGCGTCAGGACAGCCGGCCGAGCAACGATCCGGGGCATTCCTCGACGGTGATCGCGAAGATGCGGTGGTCGCGCCAGTCCCCGTCGATGTGCAGGAAGAGCGGGGCGTAGCCGATCTCGCGGATGCCGAGCTTCTCCACGACGCGCAGCGAGTTGGAGTTCTCCGGGCGGATGCAGATCTCGATGCGGTGCAGGCCCACCTCGACGAAGCAGTGGTCCACCACCATCGCCACCGCGGCCGGCATGATGCCCCGGCCGGCGTACTCGCGCCCCAGCCAGTAGCCGATCGAGGCGAACTGCGCCGAGCCGCGCACGATGTTGTTGACCGTCACCTGCCCGGCGAAGGCCCCGTCCACCTCGATCGCGAACGGCATCGCCTGCCCCTGCCGGGCGTGCCGCAGCAGCCGGCGGGCCACCTGGCGGTAGCTGCCGGCGCGCTTGCCGCTGCCCGGCGGCATGGTGGCGTCCCACGGCCGCAGCCAGTCGGCGTTGCGGCTGCGGAGCTCGCGCCACTGGGCGCTGTCGCCGGCCTCGAGGGGCCGGACCACCACGTCGCCGTGGACGAGCCGTGCCGGCCACCCCGGGGTCACCGGTGGTCGCTCCCGACGACCTGCTCCACCGCGTGCCGCAGCACCGGCTCCAGCACCGCGAGGGCGTCGCGTACGCCGCCGCGCGAGCCGGGCAGGTTGACGACCAGGCAGTGCCCGGCCACGCCCGCCAGGCCGCGGGAGAGCATCGCGGTCGGCACACCGGCCCGCAGTCCGTAGGCGCGGATCGCCTCGGCGATGCCGGGCACCTCACGGTCGAGCAGCGGACGGGTCGCCTCGGGCGTGCGGTCGGTCGGCGTCAGGCCGGTGCCGCCGGTGGTGAGCACCACCCGCGCCCCGGACCCGACGGCGGCGCGGATCGCCTCGCCGACGGGGTCGCCGTCGGGCACCACGGCCGGGGCCGCGCAGGCGAAGCCCTGCTCGACGAGCCAGTCGACGATGACGGGGCCGGTCGTGTCCTCGTAGACGCCGGCGGCGGCACGGTTGGACGCGACCACGACGGCCGCGGGGAGCTGGGCGTTCACCGCGACCATTCCCCGGAGCGCCCGCCGGTCTTGGTCTCGACGCGCACGTCGGTGATGACGGCGCCCTTGTCCACCGCCTTGACCATGTCGACGACGGTGAGCGCGGCGACCGACACCGCGGTGAGGGCCTCCATCTCCACGCCCGTGCGGTCGGTGGTCGCGACGACACTGCGGATCTCGACGGCGTCGTCGGCCACGACGAGGTCGACGGTCACCGACGAGAGCGCCAGCGGGTGGCACAGCGGGATGAGCGAGGGTGTCTGCTTGGCGCCCATGATGCCGGCGAGCCGGGCCACGGCGAGGGTGTCGCCCTTGGGCATCCCCGCCCCGCGCAGCAGCTCCACGACGGCGGGCGAGACGAGCACGCGACCGGACGCGGACGCCGTACGCGCGGTGACCTCCTTGGCGGACACGTCGACCATGCGGGCGGCGCCGTGCTCGTCGACGTGGGTGAGTCGGTCCCCGGTGGCCATCAGAACTCCTCGTCGAGCTTGAGCACCTGCACCATGTCACCGGCGCTGAGGCCGGTCACCTCGGGCGGCACCACGATCAGGGCGTTGGACGTCGCCAGGTCGCCGATGAGGTGCGAGCCGTGGCCGCCGACCGGGGCGACGAACGGCCCACCGCGGTCCACCTCGTAGGCACCGCGCACCATCTGCTGCTTGCCCTCGGGCGAGCTGATCGGGTGCGTGAGCCGTGCGCGGGCGAGCGGGCGCGAGTAGGGCGTCTTGCCCATCATCCGGCGGATGGCGGGGAGCACGAAGGTCTCGAAGGAGACGTACGCCGACACCGGGTTGCCGGGCAGCGTGAAGATCGGGGTGTCGTCCTCGCCGACGGTGCCGAAGCCCTGCGGCTTGCCGGGCTGCATCGCCACGCCGCCGAACCAGACGGTGCCGAGCTGGCTGAGCGCCTCCTTGACGACGTCGAAGTCGCCCTGGCTCACTCCGCCGCTGGTCACCACGAGGTCGGCCCGCACGAGCTGGTCGGCGAGCGCGTCGGTGAAGGTCCGCGGGTCGTCGGGGACGATGCCCACGCGGTAGGCGATCGCCCCGGCCGTGCGCGCGGCGGCGGCGAGCAGGAAGGAGTTGCCGTCGTAGATCGAGTCGTGGCCCAGCGGGGCTCCCGGCTCGCGCAGCTCGGACCCGGTCGAGATGACCACGACCCGCGGGCGGGGGCGGCACCGGACCGTGGCGCGGCCCACCGCCGCGAGGAGCCCCAGGTGGCGCGGCCCCAGGACGGTGCCGTGCTCGATGAGGAGGTCGCCCTCCTCGACGTCGTCGCCGCGGGTGCGGATGTGCTGCCCGGCCGCGGGCACCTGGGTGATCCGCACCTGGGCGACGCCCCGGTCGGTCCACTCGTAGGGCACCACGGCGTCGCACCCGCGGGGCACGGGTGCCCCGGTCATGATCTTGACGGCGGTGCCGGGCGAGAGGGCCATCAGGTCCGCGCGGCCGGCACCGATCTCGCCCACCACCGGCAGGTGCACCGGCTGGTCGGGCGAGGCGGTGAGGACGTCCCGGCGGACGACGGCGTACCCGTCCATGGAGGAGTTGTCGAAGCTCGGCAGCGAGATGGGTGCGTGCACGTCCTCCGCGACCGCCAGCCCGAGGGCGTCCATGAGCGGCTGCGGGAAGTCCGGGAGGGGAGAGACCGAGGCCACGATCCGCTCGACGAGGTCGGGGACCGGCAGCAGCTCAGCCATCGGCGGATCCCTCGTTGCCGTGGAGCACCGTGCCGGGCGCGACCCGCTGCGCGGAGGGCGACTGGAGCGCGACCTCGCCCACCACGCGCACCCCCTGGCCGAAGGTGAAGTCCCCGTCGACGGTGAGCGAGTCGGCCTCGCGCAGCGACGGAGCCCCCTCGGGGAAGCGCTTGTCGAAGTCGCCGACGAGCTTGTAGAACTCGCCGTCCAGCTCGACGTAGGGAAGCCCGTCGGAGGCCTGGTCGAGCACGAAGTCGCGGCCCAGGTCGTAGATGTCGGAGCGCAGCACCAGCAGGTCGTTGGTCGTCTTGACCGGCACGAAGCGGTCGCGGCCGACCTCGATGGTGCGGGCACCCTCGAAGACCTCGATCGCCGCGCCCATCGCGGTCTCGATCTGGATCACCTCCGGCGTGGAGGCGTCGGCGGGGTCGAGGTGCTTGACGTTGCGGATCAGCGGCAGGCCGAGCACTCCCTGCCGCGCGTCGAGCGCGTCGCTCATCGCCTGGAGGTCGAACCACAGGTTGTTGGTGGAGGTGAAGCGGTGCACCTCCAGGTCGGCCAGCGCCGCGAGGTCCTCGGGCAGTGTCTGCGCCGACTCCCGCAGCACGATGCGACCGTCCGCCTTGCGCTTGGCGAAGTGGCCGCCCTTGCGGTCCGAGGCCGTACGCCGCACGGCCTCGATCGCGAACGGCGCACCGGTCGAGGCGAACCAGCCCGCCACGCGCGCGTCCGGCACGGCGCCGAGGTTGTCGGAGTTGGAGACGAAGGCGTAGCGGTAGCCCGCCTCGATCAGCCGGGCCAGCAGGCCCGAGCCGCGCAACGCGGTGTAGAGGTCGCCGTGGCCGGGCGGGCACCACTCGAGGTCGGGATCCTTCGGGTAGGAGGCCGGCAGCAGCCCGGCGGCGAGCAGCTTGGGCTCCTTGTTCTGCAGGAACTCCAGCGGCAGCCCCTCGACCGGGAGGTCGTCGTAGCGCGCCAGCGCGGCCATCGTGTCGGCCGAGGTGCGGAMCGAGTTCATGAAGAGCAGCGGCAGCGTCGCGTCGTGCTGCGAGCGCAGGTGCAGCACCTGGCGGGCGATGATGTCGAGGAAGCTCAGACCCCGTCGCACGCACAGCAGCGACTTGGCGCGGTCCATGCCCATCGAGGTGCCGAGGCCGCCGTTGAGCTTGATGACGGCGGTGCTCCGGATCGCCTCGGTGGCGACGTCGTCGGACACCTCCACATCGGCGAGCGCCTCCATGCCGTGCGGCTCGATCGTGGACTCGGGGATCATCCCGGTCTCACCGTGCTCGAGCAGCCGGTAGTAGTGCGCGAACGTGTCGACGGCGACCGGGTCGACTCCCGCCTGATGCATCTTGGCGCGTGCGAGCTCGAGGCCTTTGCTACCCATACTGCGATCGTAGGCTCATCTCGTGCCGATACCACCCGAGCCCCCGTCCGAGGACGTCGCCGACGCGAAGTCGACCCTGCGGCGCCGGCTCCTCGCGAGCCGCCGGGCGCGTCCGCTGCCCGAGCTGGTGGCCTCCGGCGAGGCCATCGCGGCACACGCGCTGGCGTGGGATCCCGTACGCCGCGCGCACACCGTCGCGGCGTACGTCTCGGTGGGTTCGGAGCCCGGCACCGGACTGCTCCTGGAGGGCCTGCGCTCGGCGGGCCACCGCGTGCTGGTCCCCGTCGTGCTGCCGGACCTCGACCTGGACTGGGCGGAGTACACCGGACCTGACTCGCTGGCCCCCGCCCGCCTCGGCCTCCTCGAGCCGACGGGTCCGCTGCACGGCGTCGACGCCGTGCTGGACGCCGACGTGCTGCTGCTGCCGGGGTTGGCGGCGTCGCCGGGCGGGGCCCGACTGGGGCGGGGCGGCGGGTGCTACGACCGGGTGCTCGGACGCGCCGTCGGACGCCCGACGGCCGTGCTGCTGCACGACGACGAGGTGGGGCTCGACGTCCCCACGGAGGCGCACGACCGGCCGGTCACCCACGCCATCACGCCGACCGGGGTCCGCGCGCTCGGCTGAGCCCCGGAGGGACACGAACGAGGGCGTCAGTCGTCCTCGGGAGCGGGCACGAGGGTCATGGTGTCCTCCGCCGCCGCCTCGACCGCGTCCCGGGAGAACGCCCAGGGCAGGGTCTCCCCGTCGACCCACAGGCGCGTCTGGTCGGCGTAGTGCGAGGAGCCGGGGTGGCCCGAGACGCCGGTGAGGTTGATCCAGCGGGAGCGGTCCAGGTCGGCCAGCGAGACCACCATCCGCATCGAGGGCGCCGAGGTGACCTCGTAGCCCTCGGTCGCGTCCCACGAGGTCGCGTCCACGATGCTGGACCCGCCGCCGACCTCGTAGCCGTCGCGGTTCAGGAGTCGCTCGACCGGCCCGATCCCGGACTCCCCCAGCGTCGAGCTGTGCAGGTCCAGCCGGTGCAGGTGACCCCACGACCACTCGCCCGGGTCCAGCGCCTGGCGGCGCGTCATCTCGTCGCGGGCGTCCATCAGCGCCTGGCGCAGCATGTCGTCGCGCGACTCGGTCGCGTCCGTCTCGACGTCGTCCCACCAGGGCCCGGCCGGGTCGGCCAGCATGGTCTCGACGACACCGAACCAGCGGTCACCGCCGTCGGGCCACACGGCCTCCCGGAGCTCGTCGTGGAAGGTCAGCCGAAGCAGGTTGCTCCACACCACGTTGTAGTAGGCCGCCGCCGCACTGTCGGCGGGCTGGGTGAAGTCCCAGTCGGACAGCAGCTCCTGGCCGTCGCGGTAGTACTCGCTCGGCAGGTCCTGCACGTCGAGGAGGTAGGGCACGAGGGTCGCGGCCATCGGGTTGGTGGTGTCGAGCTGCAGGCGGGCCATCTCGTCGACCGACAGCTCCCCCTCCTCCTCCAGCATCTGACGGATCCGGGTGGACCGGTAGCCGCGGTCCCAGTCGTCGGTGAGGAAGTAGGGGTAGTCCGGGCCGACGACGGCCTGGTTGGCCGTGACGACGAACCCCTCCTCGGGGTCGAGCACGCTCGGCAGGCCGTCGAAGGGGACGACGTCGCCGGTCCAGTCGTTGGCGGAGACCCAGCCCTCGGCGGGCATCCGGCCGTCGTTGCCGGACTGGCGGATCGGGATCCGCCCCGGCGCCTGGTAGCCGATGTGGCCCTCGCGGTCGGCGTACACCAGGTTCTGTGCCGGTACGGCGAAGTCTGCGGCGGCCGCGCGGAACTCGTCCCAGTTGCTCGCCCGGTTGAGCGCGAGGATGGCGTCGGCTGTGGTGCCGGGCTCGAGCGCGGTCCACGCGAGCGCGACGGCGTAGCCGTTGCCGCGACCCGTCGGATCCGTCTCGTCGATGGGCGCGTTGGCGCCCACCGAGCTGAACTGCTGCGAGACGTCGCTGATGAGCGGGCCGTGCGCGGTCTCGCGGATCTGCAGCTCGAAGTCGTCCTCGCCACGCACGTGGATCGTCTCGGTCCGGACGGAGAGCGGCCTGCCCTCGCCGTCCTGCATCCAGCTGCTCCCCTCGATCTTCTCCAGGTAGAGGTCGGTGACGTCGGGACCGAGGTTGGTGAAGCCCCAGGCGATGTCGGCGTTGTGGCCGATGATCACGCCGGGCACGCCGGAGAAGGTGAACCCCGACGAGTCCAGGGTGCAGTCGGAGGACAGCTGGCGACAGTGCAGTCCCATCTGGAGCCAGATGCCGGGCATGCTCACGCCGAGGTGCGGGTCGTTGGCGAGCAGCGGCGCTCCGGTAGCGCTGTGCGCGCCGTCGACGACCCACGAGTTGGAGCCGATGCCGTCGCCGCGACCCATCAGGTCGGGGATGCCGGCCACGGCGTCCCGCACGCCCTCGAGGGCGTCCACCATCTCGGGCGAGTACGCCGGCCGGCGGGGGTTGCGGGTCGCGTTGCCGGAGGCGTTCTGCTCGAAGACCCCGTCGACCACGCCGCCGCTGCCCACGATCGGGGGGTGCGCGTCGAAGGGGTAGTCCGGGTAGAGCTGGGCGACCTCCTCGGGGGTGTGGTCGAGGCTGGCCACCACCCGGTCGACCTCGTCGGTCATGTTGCCGCGCAGGTCCCACGCCATCGCCTTGAGCCAGGCCAGGGAGTCGACGGGCGTCCACGGCTCGGGCTCGTAGGACAGACCGGTGGCGGCGAGCAGGGTGTACTCGACGGCGATCTCGGTGGTGCCGTGCGTCTCCAGGTAGGCGTTGACGCCCTCGGCGTACGCCGTGAGGGCCGCGCGGGTCTCGGTGTCGAGGATGGCCAGCTCGCGCTCGGCGACCCGGCGCCAGCCCATGGTCCGGATCATCTTGTCGGTCTCGAGGCCGTCGGAGCCGAAGAGCTCGGAGAGCCGTCCGCTCGTGACGTGCCGGCGCACATCCATCTCGAAGAAGCGCTCCTGGGCGTGGACGTAGCCCTGGGCACGCATCAGGTCGGCGTCGGTGTCGGCGTAGACCTGCGCGATGCCGTTGGCGTCGCGGACCACCTCCACCTCGCCCGCGAGGCCGGGGACCTCGACCTCGCCGTCGACCTCGGCCACCGGGCGCAGCACGAACCCGGTGGCGACGGCCAGGATGAGGACCAGCAGCGCCGCCAGCACGGTCACGGCGTACGCCGCCCAACGGATGCCACGGGGTGCGGACCGGAACATCTGCCACCACGTGGGGTCGGTGTCGGGGGCTGCGGGCTGCTCGCTCATCGTGGACGCATTGTGCCGTACGCTGGGGCTCGACTGGCAGTCGACGGTGGCGAGTGCCAACGTGTCGTGCCGCAGTCGTTCCGATCCATCGCATCCCCCGTAGTCACGAAGGTCCCCGATGCCCACGTACCAGTACCTCTGCACCGAGTGCGGCCACGCGTTCGACCAGGTCCAGAAGTTCAGCGACGACGCCCTGACCCACTGCCCCGTCTGCGACGGCCGGCTCCGCAAGGTCTTCAACGCCGTCGGCGTCGTCTTCAAGGGCTCGGGCTTCTACCGCACCGACAGCCGCTCCACGTCGACGTCCGGCGCGGCCTCGGGCTCCTCGACGTCGACCTCCGGCTCGACCTCCGACTCAGGCTCGTCGTCGGGCTCGGGCTCGTCGTCGGGCTCCTCGTCCTCGGGAGCGTCGTCGGGCTCGTCCAGCACCGGCTCCTCGTCGTCGGGGTCGTCGTCTGGGTCCTCGTCGTCCGGTTCGGGCCAGTCGTCGTCCACAGGCTCCTCCTCGAGCTGACCCCTCCCCTGGGTCGCCCCCGGCCCGGGCTCGAGGTCCCGGCCGCGGCCTAGCGTCGGCGCATGGCTTCCCTCGAGGACGTACGCCGCCGCTGGCGCACCCTGCGCCGCCGCGTGCTCGCCCGTCGGCGACCCCTCGCCGCGCTGTGCGCCGCGGTGGCGGTGCTCGTGGGGCTGCGGGTGGGGGCCGGGCCGCCCCCGCCGAGCGTGGAGGTGTCGGTCGCCGTACGCGACCTGGCCGCCGGCTCGATCGTGGGTGCCGACGACCTGACGACGATGGCCTTCGCAGCCGGGACCGAGCCGCACCGTCTGGCCCAGGATCCCGTCGGGCGGGTGCTGGCGGCACCGGTGGCGGCCGGCGAGCCGGTCACCGACGTCCGGCTGGTGGGTGCCGGGCTGGCGGYGGCGCACCCCGACCTGACCGTGATGCCGGTCCGCCTGCCCGACGCCGGGGTGGTGGCGCTGCTCCGACCCGGCGACCATCTCGACCTGATGGCCGCCGACCCGGGCTCGGGACGGGCCACCCCGCTGGCCTACGACGCACTGGTGCTGGCCGTGCCGCAGACCTCCGGGTCCTCCGACCCGGCCGGCGGGTCCGCGGCACCCCCGGGGCGCCTCGTGGTGCTCGGGATCAGTCCGTCGGCGGCCGACGACGTGGGGCTCGCGGCGGTGACGCAGTTCCTCGTGGTGTCGTTCTCGCGCTAGCGTCCTGCGTGTCCTGACATCTCACGACTCCTGACTCGGGGTCACGCAAGGAGCGCCCCATGAGCGGATTCAAGAACTTCCTGCTGCGCGGCAACCTCGTCGAGCTGGCCGTGGCCTTCATCATGGCGGCGTCGTTCGCGGCCGTCGTCACCGCCTTCACCGCGTGGCTCACCTCGCTCATCCCGTCCACCGACGACCTGTTCGACGGCACGCAGCTGGGCGACCTCGGCTTCTTCGTCAACGCCCTGATCGCGTTCGTGATCCTGGCGACGGTCGTCTACTTCCTCGTCGTGCTGCCCTACACCAAGGCCAAGGAGCGCTACTTCCCGGCGGAGGACACCGGCACCCCGGCCGACGTGGCCCTGCTCGAGGAGATCCGCGACCTGCTGCGCGCGCGCAACGGCCAGGTCTGACCTCCCGCACGACTCCCGGTCCCGGACGGACGCGTGGGTCGAGGGTCAGCCGTGGTGCGGGGGCACCTGGTCGCGGTACCACCGGTCGCCGAGCGCCTGGCCGTGCGCGCCGTCACCGAAGACGGCGTCGAGTCGCCGGCGGCGTACCCATTCAGGCTCGTCCACGTCCGCGCCGGCCTCATCGGCCTCATCGGCCTCATCGGCCCGGTCGGACTCGTCGGACGCACCGGCCACCTCTGAGTCCGCCGTGTCCGGGGTGTCGGGGTCGCTCACGCGCACACTCCCGGCACGGTCTCCTTCGGCTCCTCGGCGGTCGGGGTGTCGCTCGGCGACGCCTCGGGCGAGGCGGTCTCCGACGGGGAGGCGGTCTCCGAGGGGGAGGCGGTCTCCGACGGCGACGGGGTCTCCGACCCGCCCTGGGCCTCGCTCGACGTCGACGGCGGCTCCGCGGAGACGGCGTCGTCCAGCATGGAGGCCGGCAACGGCTTGTCCTCGTTGATGAGCTGCCAGATCTTGTCCGCGCCGTCGGTCCAGAAGACGCTGCCGCGGAACTCGGAGTCGGTCGGGAAGTACTCCGTCGGGACGGTCACGAACTTGATCTCGTCGAGGCCGATGTTCTGCAGCTGCATGGCGATCTTGCCGATGCGCGTCACCGAGCCGAGCCCGGTGTCGGTGGTCAGCGAGCTGGTGGCGGCATTGAGGAAGCGCACCACCTTGTCGAGGCGGGTGAGGGTGCCGGCCGACTTCACCTCGCGGATCAGCGCGCCGATGAAGGCCTGCTGGCGACGGATGCGGCTGATGTCGTTCTGCTGCGCGAGCTCGCCGATGTAGCGCGCCCGGACGTAGTCGAGGGCCTCGTCCCCGGTCAGCACGGAGGGGTCGCCGGCGGGGACGAAGATCTGGTGCTTGGGGTCCTTGATGTCCTCGGGGACGCAGACCGGGACGCCGCCCACGGCGTCGACCATCTCGCCGAAGCCGTTGAAGTCGACCACCACGAAGTGGTCGATGAAGACGTCGGTGTTCGCCTCGAGCTGCGCCACCGTGCACAGCGGACCGCCGACGGTGTACGCCACGTTCCACTTCTCGTCGGTGGCGGCGCTGCTGTCGCCGCACGCGGGGCGGTCGACGATCGAGTCGCGCGGGATGGAGATCGCGTAGGAACGGGTGCGGTCGGCGGAGAGGTGCACCAGGATGGTGGTGTCCGACCCACCCCCGCCGGCCTCGCTGTCGATGTCGTTGCCCTCACCGGAGCGGGTGTCGTCGCCCATCACCAGGATGTTGAGCGGCTCGCCGTTGCCCTTGTAGATCTTCTCCGGGCGGTCATCGCCCAGCACCGAGAGCGACTCGGTGTCGATGTTGCCGTTGAGGTGGCGGTAGAAGAAGACGACGCTGAGGGCGGTGACGAGGGCCAGCACCAGGGCGCTGACCGCGACGACTCGACCGACGGTGTGCTTGCGCTTGACCTTGCCCTTGCGCTTGGGCGCGTGGGACTCGGTCTCGGCCTCGTGGGCTCCTGACACTGTGACTTCCACACCTTCGTCGGTGGGGCTCCGCAGCGGCACCCCGGGTCAACATCGCAAACTACGCGACACCGGCAAATTGTCACCGTAGTGGCTGGCTCCGCCAATTCGTCATCACCGGCCCGTGACAGGATGTCGCGGTCCACCAGTCCTCGGCCCCAGGGACCGCTCGTCGTGCTGCACCACCTCCGCCGGCTCGTCCGTCGGCTCCGCCTGCCACTGGCCCTCGTCGTCGCCGTGGTGGGCCTTGCCATGCTCGCGCCGGTCGCGAGCCCGTTCGCCAGCCCGGATACCGACCCCCGTCCAGAGTCGTCCGCCGGGGCGGCGACGACCGGTTCCGGGTCGCCCTTCCCGGGCACGGCCACGGCCGCCGGTCGCGGCACGTCCGTCGCCGAGCGGCCCAACGTGGTCATGGTGCTGACCGACGACATGCGCACCGACGACCTGCGCCACCTCCCGCACGTGCGCAAGCTGCTGGTCGACCGGGGCATGACGTTCCGCTCCGCACAGTCGCCGCACCCGCTGTGCTGCCCGGCCCGCGCCGAGATCCTGTCCGGGCAGTACGCGCAGAACAACGGCGTGCACCACAACTCCGGCCCGTACGGCGGGTGGCAGGCCTTCGACCCCAGCTCGACGATCGCCACGTGGGCCCAGGACCAGGGCTACCGCACCGCGCTGCACGGCAAGCACCTCAACCACTTCGACCCGGACGCGCCCGCCGACCCGGGGTGGACCAACTTCGACATCCTCCTCGAGCCGGCCACCGACTACGCCAACTTCGACTTCTTCGGCGGCACGTCCTACCGCAACGACTACGTCACCACGCGTCTCGACGAGCGCACCGTGTCCGACCTCGAGCGCTGGGCCGGCCCCACGCCGTACATGGTCATGGCCAACCACGTCGCCCCCCACATCTGGATGCCGCGCTCGGCCCGCGGTGACGGCGACGGCGACCGCGGTGGCCGTCCACCCAAGGTGGCGCGCATGTACAAGCGCGCACTCGCCGGCCTGAAGCCGGCGTCGTTCAGGGCGCCGAGCTTCAACGAGGCCGACATGCGCGACAAGGAGATGATCGTCCGGGGCCGCAGCAAGCTGCCGCGCTCGGAGATGACGACGCTCAACCTGGCGCGCATCCGGTCGCTGCTGTCCGTCGATGACGCCGTCAAGCACCTCATGGACACCCTGCGCGAGACCGGCGAGCTCGACAACACCTACATCGTCTTCACGAGCGACAACGGCTACGCACTGGGTGAGCACCGCTACACCGGCAAGGACCGGCTCTCCGACGAGATCCTCGACGTCCCACTGGTCATCCGTGGCCCCGGCGTCCCGGCCGGTCGGACGTCCGACCGCCTCGTCTCCCTGGTCGACCTCACCGCGACGCTCTCCTCGCTGATGGGCCTCTCCCCCGACTCCACGCTCGACGGCGAGGACTTCTCCGACACGCTCCTCGGCGGCAGGGCCACCCACCACCGCGACACGATGCTGATCCAGACGGGCGGCAAGGCCACCGACGTGCGCGACCCGGGGTGGACCTACCGGGGCGTGCTGACCGGGCGCTACGCGTACGGACGTCGCGTCAACAACGGGATGCGTGACGGCTTCCTCTACGACCATGAGCGCGACCCGTACGAGCTGCGCAACCTCATCCTGTCGAAGCGCTACGGACCCGTGCGCCGCGAGCTCGAGCGTCGCCTCCGAGCCCTCGGGGATTGCGCGGGCAACGGCTGCAACCGGCACTTCGGCACGGTGCCCGCGCCTCGCCGCTGAGCCCCACGACCGGGACCGCCGCAGGCTGGGACGAGTCGTCCCCGACGGCCCTTGTCGCCCCGGGGCGCCGCTGCTACGTTCGGCTTCAGCATCTGGCTCCCGATCATCCGGGAGCCCCACCCCAGACCCCGGTGGCACGAGACGTACCGACCTGGAGTGATCATGCTCTCGATCCGACTCGCTTCTGCACGCACCGTTCCCCGTCGTCGGCCCGATCGGGCGGGAGGTGCGACATGACTGACACCGCATCGGACCGCGCCGTCGTGGAGCAGGCCAAGGGCGCCATCATGCTCCGGTACGGCGTCAGCTCCTGCGAGGCTCTCGCCGCCGTCGCCCGGTGGGCGCACGAGGCGCACGTCACGGTCCCCGACCTGGCCCACGCCCTCGTCAAGGGCATCTGCCAGGGCCGGGTCACCCCCGAGAACCGCGGCGTGGTGCGCTGGCTCGAGCACCGCCTCCGCTCCGACATCGCCCCCGACATCGCCGAGGCACCGGAGCCCGCCCCGACCGTGACCCTGCGCGCCGCCCCCACCACCGCCGCGGCGGCCGCCCGACAGTGGCGCTACGCGTCGGCCGTGCACGCCGCCCGGGCGGTGAGCAGCCCCTAGCAGATCCCATCCGAGAATGGACGTCCCGACGGCCACGGCCTTTCGGCCCTGCCGTCGCGGGCTCCCCGTGGGGCACCGTGTACCCATGGCCAGCGACCAGCCCATCACCACCGCAGAGCAGCTCGAGTCCCTCGGGCAGGCCGTCATCACGACCGACCCGGCCGGAGTGGTCGTCTACTGGAACCCGGCCGCCGAGCTGCTCTACGGCTGGACGGCGCAGGAGGCGCTCGGTCGCAACATAGCGACCCTGGCGATCCCCGACGTGGCCCAGCAGGTCGGCGCCGACATCATGGCGGCGCTGCGCGACGGGGTCTCCTGGTCCGGCGGGTTTCCCGTGCGGCGCAAGGACGGCAGCATGTTTCCCGCGCTGGTGACCGACTCGGGCATCTACCGGGACGGAGCCCTGATCGGGATCATCGGCGTCTCCACCAACCTCGGCTCCGCCCTGCGACCCCTCCTCGAACGCTCGACCGATGCGGCACTCGTGCTGCGCAGTGACGCCATCATCATCTACTCGAGCCCCGCCGTGGAGCTGCTGTTCGGATGGGAGGAGGACTCCCTCCTCGGCACCTCGATCGTCCCCCTGCTCCACGAGGAGGACCGCCCCGCCCTGGCGACCCTGTTGCAGGACGTCGTGTCCCGCCCGGGCGTGCACCCTCCCGCCGAGATCCGGGTGAAGGCCTGGCACGACTGGAGGTGGGCCGAGGCCGCGTTCACCAACCTCCTCGACGACCCGATGGTGCGCGGCGTCGTGTGCAACCTGCGCCCCAGCCCCACCCGGGTGGCCATGGAGCAGGCCGAGCTGCGGGCCAGGCAGCTCGAGACCGCCTTCCAGTCGCGGCTCGTGATCGAGCTCGCCAAGGGCTATCTCGTCGGCCGCGACGGGGTCACCCCGGACGACGCGTTCGCCTCCCTGCGGACCTACGCACGGTCGCACCACCTGACGGTCCACGACGTGTGCCAGCGCGTCGTGGAGGGAGAGCCGCTCGTCGCGCCGCCGTCCGCGACCTGAGCACCGGGTCGATCCGCGGCAGGACGGTGGCATCGGACGGGGCACCCGCGTCACGGGGCCCGCGTTCGTCACGTCCACCGTCTGCTGACAAAATGACGATTGCCGGCGGATGTTGTCTACGCTGCCGGTGGCGCGCCCCAGTAGCTCAGTGGATAGAGCAGCCGCCTCCTAAGCGAAAGGTCGCAAGTTCGACTCTTGCCTGGGGCACCGATCGATCCCCTCGGGATCAGCGAGGACCGGATCCGTCACGGGGTCCGGTCCTCGTCGTTTCCCGGCCGGGCGAGCACGACCTGGCACTTCCGTGCGCTTCCTGGCGCTAAATACACACCGACCGGGCACTTCCGTGCGCTTCAAGCACGCCCACCTCCCCCCTTTGCTGTCCTTGCTCGAGCGCAGCAGATCGACGACGAAGCACTATGTACCTTGACGGGTACGTAACCGCCACGGTACAAACAAACCATGGAAGCCGTCCTGAAGGCGCTCGCCGACGACAGCCGGCGGACGATGCTGGAAGCCCTCACGGGTGGCCCGGCCACCGCCGGCGAGCTGGCCGCGCTCCTGCCGATCGCGCGCCCCGGTGTCTCCCGGCACCTGCGGGTGCTGCGGGAGGCGGGCCTGGTGGAGGTCCGCCAGGACGCCCAACGGCGCGTCTACAGCCTGCGCGCGCAGCCGCTCGAAGAGGTTGACGACTGGCTGGACCGGAACCTGGCGCGGTGGGAACAGCGCCTCGATGCCCTGCACACCGAGATAGCTCGCGGCAAGCGCGACCGAAGGAGCACCCGATGACCACCAGCACACCCGGCAGCGTCCGCGCCCTCCGAGCCGAGGGCGGCCACGGCGTCGTGCACCTCGAGGAACGCTTCGACACCGACGTCGACGACCTGTGGTCGGCCCTCACCGACCCCGCGCGTCTCGCCCGCTGGCTCGGCGAGGTCGAGGGCGAGCTGGCACAGGGCGGGGAGTTCCGTGCGCACTGGTTCGCCAGCGGCTGGGAGGGCACCTGTCGTGTGGACACGTGCGAGCCGCCCCACCGACTGCGGATCCTGACGCGGAGTCCCGACGAGCCGGACGGCGTCGTCGAGGTGAGCCTGACCGCCGACGGCGACCACACCGTCCTGGTCATCGAGGACCGCGGCGTGCCCCTCGAGCAGATCGCGGCCTACGGGGCCGGCGACCAGATCCACGTCGAGGACCTCGTCGCCTACCTCGCCGGTCGCGGGCCGTGCGACGCGAGGGCCCGCTGGCAGGAGCTGCACCCCACCTTCCAGGCGCTGGCCGCCGACCTCACCTAGCCCGTCAGAGCGTCTCGAACCTCAACCCGCCGGCCTGGACGCGGGCGAGGAGGTTCTCCCCCATCGCCTGTGCGGTGGTGACCTGCCCGGCGGTGGTCGGGTTGTCGTCGAGCGCGAGGCACAGCGCGGACTCGGCGAGCATCATCGAGGTCTCGGTGTAGCCGGGGTCGCCGCCCGAGACACGGGTGTGCACGGTGCGACCGCCACCCTGGCCGACGAAGTCGACGGTGAACCACGACTTGTCGCGGCGCGCCTCGTCCGGGCCCTCCCCCTGCGCGACCTTGCCGAGCAGGAACCGGCGCAGCGGACCGACCTGGGCGGCCAGGGCCAGGGCCCCGACGCCGACCGCGCCGCCGGCGGCGTACCGGATCGTCTTGGTCCCGGCGTAGTGGGAGTAGCGGAAGTCGGGACCGTACGCCGCGAGGGCGGCGCCGCTGCGGGCGACGACGATCGGGTCGATGGTCGGGAGCGGCAGCAGCCAGTAGCCGAGGACCGGGTCCTTGTGCGGCTTGCCCGAGACGGGGCGCGACCGTCGACCGTCGGCYGGCTTCCCCTCGGCGCGGCGCCGGGCGCCGTACGCCTCCCTCATCCTCCGGGCCCGGGCGAACTGCTCGAGGGCCGAGTGGATGGTGCCGCCGGACGCCATCCCGCCGGAGCGGACGACGCCGCGCAGGGTGATCGGGGCGTCGGAGGGGAGCTGCTGCACGGTCCAGAGCGCGCCGAGGTCGTGGGGGACGGAGTCGAAGCCGCACGCGTGCACGAGGCGCGAGCCGGTGCGGACGGCGGCCTGGTGGTGGCGCAGGTACATCCTGTCGACGAACTCCGGCTCCCCGGTGAGGTCGACGTAGTCGGTGCCGGCGTCGGCGCAGGCGGCGACGAGCGGCTCGCCGTACGCGAGGTAGGGCCCGACGGTCGTGATGACGACGCGGGCTCGCGTCGCGACGTCGGCGAGGCTGGTCGGGTCCGTCACGTCGGCGTGCAGGAGCTCGAGCTCACCGAGCTCCGGCGCCAGGGTCACCAGGTGGGCCCGGACCTCCTCGAGCTTGTCGCGGTTGCGCCCGGCGAGCGCCCACCGCAGGCCGTCGGGGGCGTTCCGCGCGAGGTACTCCGCGGTCAGCCTGCCGGTGAAGCCGGTCGCGCCGAAGAGCACGATGTCGAAGTCACGGTCGCCGCTGCGCGCATCAGTCATGCCGCCATCCAAACAGGTGCCGGAACCCCCGCGCACGAGGCGGCGTCTCACGGACATGACCAAGTGGATCTCGGTGGTGCTGGGGCTGGTGGCCCTGGTCGCCGGCACGGTCCTCACCACCCTGGCGGTGGCCGGCCCCGGACGTCCCGGGACCGACGTCACCACCCGCCCCACCTCCGAGCTCCGCCTCGCGGCCGCGAGCATGCGACCGGCCACGTCCTGCGAGGACCTGCTCGCGCAGTACGTCGAGCGCGGCGTCGCCCAGGTCGGCCCCTACGGCTGGGACTCGGGCCCGATCGTCATGTTCGACGCGATGGGCAGCGCGCGCTCCGAGAGCGCCGCCGGCGCACCGCTCCCCACGACCACCCGGTCGTCCAGCACCGGGTCCGGCACCAACGTGCAGGAGGCCGGCGTCGACGAGCCCGACGTCGTCAAGGTCGCGGGCGACCTCCTGCTCCGCATCCGTGACGAGGTGCTCACCGTCCACGACGTCTCGGGCACCGAGCCGCGGTTGCTCTCCTCGCTCACCCTCGCCGGCCTGCGCGACGGCGAGCTCCTGGTGTCCGGGGACCGCGTCGTCGCCCTCGGCTCCGTCGCCGGGAGCGGCACCGGCACGTACGAGGCGGCGCCGGGCACCCGGGTCGTCGTGCTGGACGTCAGCGACCCGGGCGCCCCGCAGGTGCTGGACACCACCGACTACGACGCCGAGCTCACGGCCGCGCGCCTGCACGGCAGTGACGGGGACGACGTCGTACGCCTCGTCCTGCGCACCTACCGGCCGGCCCTCGACTTCGTGCAGCCCGAGCCGGGCCAGGACCAGCGCGGGGCCCTCGAGCACAACCGCCAGGTCGTGCGCGGCTCGACCCTCGCGGACTGGCTCCCCACCGCCGACGGCGAGCCGGTCGTCGACTGTGCCGACGTCGCCGTCCCGACCGACGACGGCGCAGACCTGGGCACCACGACCGTCGTCGCCTTCCGGCCCACCGCCCCGGACCCCCTCGACGCCACGCTCACGACGGCCCTGGCCGCCGACGCCGCGACGTCGTACATCTCCGAGGACCGCCTGTACCTGGCGACCGCCTCGACGCCGGGCTGGTGGGCGGCGGGGGTGCCGACCTGCCCCGACCGCTGCGAACCCGTCCCGGTCCCCGGCATCCTCGGCGACGGCACCACCGACCTCTATGCCTTCGCCCTCGACGGCGCGGGCACGACCTTCGTCGCGGGTGGCGAGGTGGAGGGGACGGTCCGCGACCGCTGGGCCATGGACTTCGCCCACGGCACGGTGCGGGTCGCCGTGGGCACGTCCTCGCAGAACGGCACCGGCTCGCGTCCCTCCACCTCGGTCGTGACGCTGCGCGAGGACGGCGCAGGCCTCGTCGAGGTGGGCCGGGCGGACGGGCTCGGCGTCGGCGAGGACATCACGTCCGTCCGCTGGTTCGACGACCTCGCCCTGGTGGTGACCTTCCGCCAGGTCGACCCGCTGTACGCCGTGGACCTCAGCGACCCGGCCGCGCCGCGCCTCATGGGCGAGCTCACGATCCCCGGCTACAGCGAGTACCTCCACCCGCTCGGCGGGCGGCGGCTGCTCGGCATCGGCCAGGACGCCTCGCCCGACGGGATGGTCCGCGGTGCGCAGGCCGCGCTCTTCGACGTCACCGACCTGACCGCTCCCGAGCGTCTCGACGCCGTCTCCTACCCGTCCTTCTCGGTGGCCGGCGCGGGCACCGACCCGCGGCAGTTCACCTGGCTGCCGGGCCAGCGGATCGCGCTCACGGTGATCTCCGAGGGCTGGTCCGGTGGCCCCGCATGGGTGTCGGTCCTGCGCCTCGGCGGTGACCGGATCCGCAACGAGATGGTCGAGGTGTCGTCCGGCAGCAGGACGAGCGACGCGCTGGCCGAGGTGCGGCTCGTCCCGCTGCCCGACGGCCGGGTCGTGCTGGTGGCCGGCGACGGGGTCTCGTTCTTCGCCCTGTAGGCCCTCCTCAACCCGCGGGGCGCGACCTACTCTGGGGGGCATGTGCCGCAACATCCGCCCCCTCAACAACTTCGAGCCGCCCGCCACGCGCGACGAGGTCACGGCCGCCGCCCTGCAGTACGTCCGCAAGGTCGCCGGCACCACCAAGCCGTCGCAGGCCAACGAGGCGGCCTTCCACGCGGCGGTGCGCGAGATCGCCCACATCACCCAGCACCTGCTGGACGACCTGGTGACGACGGCGCCACCCAAGGACCGCGAGGTCGAGGCCACCAAGGCGCGGGCCCGGGCCCAGGCGCGCTACGCGTGAGCCTGCGCGCCGACCTCGAGGTCGAAGGACACACCGACCGCCGGGCCGAGGACCGCACGGAGGAGGTGCTCGACTTCCTCGCCGAGCGCCCGCTCGTCGCGCTGACCGGCGCCGGTCTCTCGACCGACTCCGGGATCCCCGACTACCGCGGGCCCGGTGCGCCCGTGCGGATGCCGATGACCTACCAGGAGTTCGTCGCCGGCCCGGGTCCGCAGCAGCGCTACTGGGCGCGCAGTCACCTCGGGTGGGCCCGGATGGGGCACGCCGAGCCCAACGCCGGGCACCGGGCGATGGCTCGCCTCGACCCCGGGCTGCTCATCACCCAGAATGTCGACGGCCTCCACGAGGCCGCCGGCTCTCGTGACGTCGTGGCCCTGCACGGGCGGGTGTCCGAGGTGGTGTGCCTCGGCTGTCGCGAGGTCAGCCCGCGTACTGCGCTCCAGCAGCGCCTGGCCGAGCTCAACGCCGGCTGGCTGGCCGAGCACGCCGCGGCGGCCATGCGACCCGACGGCGACGTCGAGCTCGAGGAGACCGACGGCTTCGTGGTGCCCGGCTGCGACGACTGCGGCGGCCCGCTCAAGCCGCACGTGGTCTTCTTCGGCGAGAACGTCCCCGCCGACCGCGTCGCCCGGTGCTACGCGGCCGTGGACGCCCTCGGCGAGGAGGGTGCCGTGCTCGTGGCCGGCTCGTCGCTGACCGTGATGAGCGGGCTCCGCTTCGTCAAGCGGGCCGCCCGCGCGGGCACGCCCGTCGTCATCGTCAACCGGGGCACGACGCGCGGCGACGAGCACGCGACGTACACGCTCGGCGTCGGGTGCAGCGAGTTCCTCACCGCGCTCGCGGACCGGCGGGGCTGACGCGCGTCAGAGGCGGCGGACGAAGATGTGCTCGGCCGCCTCGAGCACGACCTCGGCGGTCTCGCCGCCGGAGCCGACCAGGATGCCCTCGGCGGTGGCCGCGACGATGACGGTCTTGTCGGGCACGGCCCCCACGCGACGCAGGGTGCTCATCAGGTCCTCGTCCTTCTGCATCTCCTCCGAGATGCGGCGCACCAGCACGCGTGCGTCCTCGGGGCCGGCGACCGCGGACAGCGGCTCGACGCCCTCCATGAAGCCCTCCCCCAGCGCGCTCTCGCCGAGCTCGTCGAGGCCCGGGATGGGGTTGCCGTACGGCGACTCCGTGGGGTGGTCGAGCAGCTCGACGAGGCGTCGCTCGACGGTCTCGGACATCACGTGCTCCCAGCGGCAGGCCTCGGCGTGCACGAGCTCCCAGTCGAGGCCGATGACGTCGGTCAGCAGGCGCTCGGCGAGGCGGTGCTTGCGCATCACCCGGGTGGCCAGGCGCAGGCCCTCCTCGGTCAGCTGCAGGTGCCGGTCGCCCTCCACGGTGAGCAGGCCGTCGCGCTCCATCCGGGCGACCGTCTGGGAGACCGTCGGCCCGCTCTGGTGGAGCCGCTCGGCGATCCGGGCGCGCAGCGGGACGATGCCCTCCTCCACGAGCTCGAAGATCGTGCGGAGGTACATCTCGGTGGTGTCGATCAGGTCGCTCACGCCGTCATTGTGTCCCATGCATCGTTTCCCAAGACCTGCGCCGCCCCCCGAGATGGCACAGTGAGGAGGGTGACCGAGCTCATCGTCCCCCGGCGGTTCTGCGGACCGCCCGACTCGGGCAACGGCGGCTGGACCGCTGGCGCCCTCGCCACCACCCTGGCCTGCGAGCCCGGCGACCACGTCGACCGGTGGCCGCCCATCGAGGTGTCCCTGCGTCAGCCGCCGCCGCTCGACGCCGCGATGGACGTGGTGGCCGGGGACGACGAGACGTCCACGGCGAGCTTCGGCGGGGCGGTGATCGCCACCGCCCGGTGCGCCCCCGACGCCGCCCTGACCCCGGTCGAGGCCGTCGAGCCGGACGAGGCGCGCGCGGCCGGGTCGGCGTACCCGGGACATGCGTTCCACCCCTTCCCCACCTGCTTCGCCTGCGGGACCGGGCGCGAGGAGGGCGACGGACTACGGATCTTCCCCGGGCACGTCGCCGCCGGGCACGAGGACCAGCGGGTGGCCACGACGTGGACGCCGCACGCCAGCGTCAGCGAGGACTTCCACACCTACGCCGACCAGGCTCCGCGCGCCTCGGTGGCCGCCACGTGGGCCGCTCTCGACTGCATCGGCGGCTGGGCGGGCGACCTCACCGAGCGGCTGATGGTGCTCGGGCGGATGACCGCCCGCATCGACACGCTGCCCGTCATCGGCGAGGAGCACGTCGTGGTCGGGGCCAAGCGCGGGCAGGAGGGTCGCAAGACCTTCACCGCGTCCACGCTGCACGACTCCGACGGCCGGGTGGTGGCGACGGCCGAGCACATCTGGATCGCCGTCGACCCCGCGCTCTTCGGCGGCCGACGTCCCTCGGATTGACCCCACCCCCGACGGCTCGCAAGAATGGGGCGCATGGCTGATTTTAACGATCCAATCCAGGGCGACGCCACGTGGTGGCGCGACGCCGTCGTCTACCAGGTCTACGTCCGGAGCTTCGCCGACAGTGACGGCGACGGGATCGGCGACCTGCCCGGCATCACCTCGCGCCTGCCCTACCTCAAGGACCTGGGCGTCGACGCCCTGTGGATCACGCCGTTCTACACCTCCCCCCAGCACGACCACGGGTACGACGTCGCCGACTACACCGACGTCGACCCGCTGTTCGGCTCGCTCGCCGACGCCGACACCATGGTCGCCCGGGCCCACGAGCTCGACCTGCGCGTCATCGTCGACCTGGTGCCCAACCACACCTCCGACGAGCACGTCTGGTTCCGGGCCGCGCTGGCCGCCGGTCCGGGCAGCCCGGAGCGCGCGCGCTACATGTTCCGCGAGGGTTCGGGCCCCGATGGGAGCCTGCCGCCCAACAACTGGGAGTCCGTCTTCGGCGGCCCGGCCTGGACCCGCGTCGAGGACGGCCAGTGGTACCTCCACCTCTTCGACTCCACCCAGCCCGACCTCGACTGGCGCAACCCCGAGGTCGGCGACATGTTCGAGGACGTCCTGCGCTTCTGGCTGGACAAGGGCGTGGACGGCTTCCGCGTCGACGTCGCCCACGGCCTCTACAAGGAGGAGTCGCTGCGCGACCAGGTGGTCGCGAGCGGCGAGCGGCCCACCTCCGGTGCGGTCAACTCCGACTCCTCGATGGTCTCCCGCGAGCTCAAGGACGAGCCGATGTGGGACCAGCCCGAGGTGCACGACGTCTACCGTCGCTGGAGCGCCGTCCTCGACAGCGTGGGCGCGGACCGGATGGCCGTGGCCGAGGCGTGGACGCAGACCCCCGAGTCGATGGCCGCCTTCGTGCGCCCCGACGAGCTCGACCAGGCGTTCAACTTCGCCTGGCTGCTGGCCGACTGGTCGGCTGAGTCCTTCCGCGAGGTCGTCGTCGACACGCTCGCGGCGGTCGCCCCCGTCGGCGCCTCGCCGACGTGGGTGCTGAGCAACCACGACGTCGTACGCCACGTCACCCGCTACGGCGGCGGGGAGCAGGGCCTGGCCCGCGCCCGCGCGGCCACCCTGGCGATGCTGGCGCTGCCCGGCTCCTCCTACCTCTACCAGGGCGAGGAGCTCGGCCTCGAGCAGGTCGACGTCGCCCCCGAGGACCGGCAGGACCCGTCGTGGTTCCGCACCGGCGAGGTCGGGCGCGACGGCTGCCGGGTGCCGATCCCGTGGAGCGGCGACTCGGCCCCCTTCGGCTTCGGCCCGGGCGACGCCCAGCCGTGGATCCCGCAGCCCGACGAGTTCAAGGGCCTCACGGTCGAGGCGCAGACCGGCGTGAAGGGCTCGACCCTCGAGTTCTACCGCGCCGCCCTCGCGGCCCGGCGGGCGCACGCCCTCCCCGCGGGTGACGAGGTCACCCTCGCCCGGGCGACCGGCGACCTGCTCGAGCTCCACCGCGGCACCCTGCGCGTCCTGCTCAACTGCGGGACCACCGACGTCCCGCTCCCCGAGGGCCGGGTCCTGGCCAGCAGCGGGCCGGTCACCGACGTGCTGCCGGCGGACACCTGCGTGTGGCTCGGCTGAGTCCCACGCACCGCCACTGACGGCCGAGCGACGCCGTCGACCGACGAACGGCCCGCCCCCAGCGAGGGGGCGGGCCGTCCTGCGTGCRTGTCGGGACTCAGCAGCGTCGATCAGCGCTCGTGCATCATCCGGTCGTGGATCAGGGTTGACCGAGCGTCTCGTTGTAGCGGGCGAACCGGCGGACCAGCTCCTCGAGGTCCTCCGAGCTCCACTCCGCCAGCCGGGCGTCCAGCTCGACGATCCGGATCTTGCTCACGGCATCCACCCGGTCCTTGGCCTCGGCCGTGGCCGTCAGGATGGTGGCCCGTCCGTCGGCCGGGTCAGGAGTGCGTTCCACCAGCCCGAGCTCGACGAGGTGCTGCACCTGGCGCGACACCGCACCCTTGTCCAGGTCGAACTTCTCCGCGATGTCGGCCGAGCGGCGCGGTCCGGCCTCGATGAGGTGGGCGAGCATGACGTACGACGAGGGCTGCAGGGACGGGTGGACGAGCGCGGCGCGCTCGGTGAGCGCCCGCCGTACCCGTCGCATCAGGATCCCGACCTCCTGCTCGAGGGCGTGCAAGGTGCGGATGCGGTCGGTCATCGATCGAGCGCCGCGACAGCCTCGGGGGCGGCGGCGACCTCGGCATCCAGGGTGGTGCGCAGCGGCACCTCCTTGATGAGCAGCACCGCCACCAGCGCACCGATCGCGAAGGGCAGGGCCACCAGGAAGATGTGGCCGGTCGCGTCGCCGTAGGCGCTCTCGACGATGAGTCGGATCGGCTCGGGCAGCGTCGACAGGTCGGGAACGCCTCCATCCTGGTTGCCGAATCGGCGAGCCAGCTCGGGGTTGGCCCGCAGGATCGGCGCGATCCCGGCCGCCACCGCGTCGGCCACCTGGTGCGCCAGCACGGCACCGAGCACCGCGATCCCCGCCGAGCCGCCCAGCGAGCGGAAGAACGCCACCACCGAGGAGGCGGCACCCATGTCGGCCAGGGCGGTGGTGTTCTGCACGGCCAGGACCAGGTTCTGCATGGTGGCGCCCAGGCCCAGGCCCAGGACGGCCATGAAGAGACCCGTGTGGGTCAGCGGGGTGTCGGCGTCGATGGTCGAGAGCAGGCCGATGCCGGCGATGACCAGGACCATCCCGCCGACCAGCCAGCGCTTCCACACGCCGGTCCGGGTGATGATGCGGCCGCTCAGGATGCTGGAGACCAGCAGCCCGCCGACCATGCAGACCGACATCAGGCCGGCCTCGGTCGGGCTCATCGCCTTGGCGCGCTGGAAGTACAGGCTCAGGTAGACGGTGGACCCGAACATGGCGACACCGATCAGCACCGAGGCGATGGTGGCCAGGGTCAGGGTCCGGTCCTTGAACAGCCGCAGCGGGACCACCGGGTCCGTGGCGACCCTGGCCTCGACATAGATGGCCGCGGCGACGACGAGCAGCGAGCCGGCGAGCAGGAGGCTGCTGGTGGTGGAGATCCAGTCGAACTGCTGACCGCCCAGGGAGACCCACACGAGCAGCAGGGAGACACCGCCGACGAGCAGGATCGCCCCGAGGTAGTCGATCGACACCTCGCGCTTGACGACGGGCAGGCGCAGCGTCTTCTGCAGCACCACGAAGGCGAGCAGGGCCACCGGCAGTCCGGCGAAGAAGCACCACTCCCAGCCGACGGTGTCGACCAGCACGCCGCCGACGAGCGGACCGCTGACCGTCGCGATGGCGAAGACGGCGCCGATGTAGCCGGAGTAGCGACCGCGCTCTCGCGGGGAGACCATCGAGGCGATGACGACCTGCACGAGGGCGGTGAGGCCGCCGACGCCGAGGCCCTGGACGACGCGAGCACCGATGAGGACCTCCATCGAGGGCGCGAAGCCGGCGATGAGCGAGCCGATCGAGAAGATCACCAGGGCCGACTGGACCAGCACCTTCTTGTCGAACAGGTCGGCCAGCTTGCCCCAGATCGGGGTGGTCGCGGTCATCGCGAGCATGGTGGCGACGACGATCCAGGTGTAGCC